>NZ_CP097122.1:0-300000 GCF_024029775.1 Fructobacillus americanaquae | reverse complement strand
TTTGGCAAACTGATTTTCAAGCAATTCGTACCTTAGCGCGACAAAATAATATCCAGCCAACTTATAAGGCCTTGGAGCCATCTGCTGGTGAATTTCCCGAGCATGCACGGCAATTCTTTGCCACCTTTGAAGAAGAAAATGAGTCCGAACCAATTTGCGCCCAGTCGGTTTTGATTATTGGGCCAGGGGCCTTTCGCATGGGGGACGGGGCATCAGCTGGTTATATGACCAGCGTGACGCTGTCCGAGTTGCATCGATTGGATTATCAAACGATTATCATGAACAACAATGCGGCGGATCCAACTCTGTTGCCACACCTGTCAGATAAACAGTATTTGGAACCTCTTGAAGTTTCGGATGTCATGTCGGTGGTTGATAAGGAACAACCTCATGCTATCTTGGTTCCAGGTAATCGTAAAAAATTGATTGAAGCATTGCAGGCAATGGGTCAACACGTGATTGTTTTCCCGAAAGAAAAGCATCATCCGAGCGGACCCGAAAAGCATCAATCGGAGTTTAGCTTGAATTTCTTCTATGATGGTGAAGAAAAGCACCCATTGGTCGTAACGCAGCACCGACCTGGTGAAGTTCGCATTCTCGACCAAGCGATTGATCCGGCTCTTCTGGATGGATTGTTATTAGCGAGTCTAGGTCTGTATCAAATTATTTGGCGCGTCGACTTGGATGCTTGGGTCAGCAAAATTCCTTTGCCTGACTTACGAGTGGATACTTGGCTGCGGCCAATGCCATACGGACATATTGCTTACCTGACTAAGGTTTTGGGCATTCCATTGGGCCGGATGATTGTGCGAGCTTGGGTTGGGCAGCTAAATGAAGCTGACCGCCAAGACCTAGCTGCTATTAAGGGCCAGCATGAAACGGCTAAATTGGCGATGGCAGCAAAAAATACAGACTTTGACTTACACTTGCACCCCGATAAAGATATTGATTTAACTCGCTTTGAAATGGGCGCCAAGGTAGTCCCGTATGAAAGCGAGAATAGCGATGGGCAAAAGTAATCAGTATCCAACTGAAATCCTTTATGGGGTAATGGTCACTGAGGGTAAGTCTGGTGATTACCAAGTCAAACACGGTCAAAAACTGCACCCCTGGCGAATCGGTAAACACACGAAAGGTCAGGTTGTCGGTCCTGGACAAATCTTTTTGACCGAAAAAAATCAGAAGGTCGTTTTAATTAAAACGGCACCGTTAGCTTTCAAAAACCGTCACAACTATCAGCCGATGGGTCGGTTTACTAGTGAAATGATGGTTGTCCCAGCTGATTTTCAAGAATAAAATGAAGGACAATAAAAAGGCTACTGAATCAAAAATGGTTCGGCAGCCTTTTTTGCTGGTTGAAAAAAGTTAATTTAAGTCATACTTGCGGTTGACATTAAAGAAGAAAAGCAAGCCGTTAATGGCAACGATGCCCGCTGAAACCATAAAGATGGCACGGTAATCAAAGATGTTGGCGATAGCAGCTCCTAGCATTGGGCCCATTACGGATCCAACTGCTTGGAAGGATTGGTTATAGGAGAAAATCCGAGAAACCATGCCGGCCGGTGAATTCTTGGTTAACAATGTTTGAATTGCGGGTAACATTGTCGAATCCGAAATGCCAACCGCAAAACGTAGGAGGATTAATCCGATGACGGAAGTAACGAAAGCTGTTGGGATAAAAGCGAAGACGGCCATGACGAAACCGGCTTGAATCAGGTACTTGGTCCCAATTTTATCACCCAAGCGACCAAAGACTGGGGCAAAGATCACTGTGGCCAAACCAGGCATAGCGGCCACGATTCCAGCGATAAAGGTGACGCTGCCCTGGTTGTGCACGACTTCGCGAACAAAGAGGGACACGATAGGGTTAATCGACATATTGACGGTTTGAATCAACATGGTGGTCAAGAACAGGGAGACCAAGAGTGTTTTTTTGGGGAGTGTATTCCAACTAACCTTGATGACAGGATTTTCTTCTTGACCTGTAGCAACTGGCCGTTCTTCGACCAAGAACCAAATAAAGAAGAAAACGATTAACAGAATCAAACCAGTAATATGGAAGAGCGTTTGGTAAGAAACGACCGAAGCCATGGCACCACCGAAAAGTGGACCAATTAACTGGCCACCAGTAAAGCCAGTGACGATAATTCCTAATGAACGACCTACTTTTTTCTTAGGTGTCTGGGTGGCAATGAGGGCGTTGGCATTTGACACAAAGCCACCTAATGCCCCCTGTAAAGCTCGCAAAGCCAGTAGTTCAAAGACGTTTTGGGCAAAACCCATTAAAAAGAGGGAAATTGCCAGGCCAAGGGCGGCCCGCATCATCATTAATTTGCGGCCTTTTTTATCGGCGACACGCCCCCAAATGGGTGAGACGACAGCGGTCACTAAAAAGTTGATGGCAAAAGCCGCACCGGAGTAAAAAGTTAATTCTGATTTGGAAAAGTGGCCCAATGTATCGATGTACAAGGGCATAAATGGCAAGACTTCAGAAAAAGCGACGCCGGTCATAAAAACGGCGAGCCAAACAATCCAAATATTTCGTTGCCAGTTAATCGCTTGATCAGGTGTTTCTCGATCAGATTCAGTCATATATTACCTCCTTGACTGTCAAAATTGATAATCTGCTAATCTAGTAGTTTACTCCTTTTTAAAAAGACTTGCACGAAAGGCAGATGACGATTTCGTGAAAAATGTAAAGATACTGCTATTTTAAGTGTTCGAAAATTAGTGGAATGGGGACCGTCGAGTAGCGACAAGTGCTGTTTTCATTGGCTTTATGGGCCATGATTATGATGCTGATTTTAATTGGTGGTAGCAAGCAGGTCAATCGTTTGGATTCCTGGCTAAAGGCTTGTTTGCCAGGTTAAAGTATTTTATAATAGGGAATACCTAAACACGTTTCCAAAAAGAAGGACAGCTATTGTTCTTTTTTTCATTTAGCTAACTCAGGCCGCTGCTGGGTAATCTTGATTTAAAGGAAGGTCTTTTTCAATGACCAAGTACAAGGAATACACTGCCAATGATGTCATGGAAATGGTCAGGGCTTACATGCCGGATGACCAGGTTGTCAAGGTGCAAGCGGCCTATGATTGGGCTAAGAATTTGCATGCCCAACAAAGGCGTCATTCTGGCGAACCTTACATTATTCATCCAATCCAAGTTGCTGGTATTTTGGCCGAGTTAAAGATGGATGAAGCAACAATTGTGGCTGGTTTTTTGCATGATATTGTAGAAGACACACCAGTTAGTTTGGAAGATGTGACGGAGCACTTTGATCCTGTTGTCGGCCGTATTGTCGATGGTGTGACCAAAATTTCAAAAATTAAGTACCAGGATTCCAAGGTTCAACTTGCCGAAAACCATCGCAAGTTACTTTTAGCAATGGCAAAGGATATTCGGGTCATTATCGTCAAATTAGCCGATCGGTTGCACAATATGCGCACCCTCGATGCTTTGCGCCCTGATAAGCAACGCCGGATTGCCCATGAGACGCTTTCAATTTATGCGCCTTTGGCTGACCGACTTGGAATTTCGGCAATTAAATGGGAATTGGAAGACCTTTCCTTGGCAGTTTTGGAACCAGACGCCTACCATCAAATTGCTGGTCAAATGGATATGAAGCGTGAGGAACGGTTAAAGGCCATCCAAATCGCTGTTGATAAGATTGAAGACAGTATTCATGACCTTGGTTTGCAAAATGTTGTCGTTTATGGACGGCCAAAGCATATTTATTCAATTTATCGCAAATTAGTTGACAAACATAAGTCTTTTGGCGAAATTTATGACCTTTCAGCTATTCGAGTTTTAACTAACTCAATTCCTGATACCTATGCCGTTTTGGGTGCCATTCATGCGCATTGGACACCAATTCCAGGACGTTTCAAGGATTATATTGCCTTGCCAAAGCCAAATGGCTACCAGTCGTTGCATACAACGGTGATTGGTCCTTCTGGCAGACCTTTGGAAGTGCAAATCAGAACCCATGCGATGCACCAAGTCGCTGAATTCGGGGTTGCGGCCCACTGGGCTTATAAGCAACATGGCGGAACTTCTAGCCAATCAGCCGATGTCAAGGACCAAAGCGAACGGGCTTTGAACGTGATTCAGGGGATTTTGGAATTGCAGGAATCGGCAACGGATGCCCAGGACTTTATGGATTCGGTTCAAGCCGATCTCTTCGTTGACCGGGTTTATGCCTTTTCACCCGCAGGCGATGTTTATGAATTGCCAAAAGGTGCCGGCCCTTTGGACATGGCCTTTGCTATTCACTCTAATTTGGGAACTAAAACGACCGGGGCCAAGGCCAATGGCCGCATTGTGCCATTGGACTACAAAATTCAAAATGGCGACATTATGGAAATCTTGACCGGCCCTAATGCGAGTCCTTCAAGAGACTGGTTGGATTTGGTTTCAACGCGTAAGGCGCGACACAAGATTAAGCACTTCTTGAAGTCGCAAGACCGAGCCGATAATATTGAAAATGGCCTTGAAGCCATCTCACGTGCACTTTTTGAAATGCACTTTAACCCAGTTGATTTCGCAACCGATGAACAAATTGCGGCCGTGGCGGAAACGATGCAGGCCGGTACTCGTGAAGATTTGTTGGCCGCTGTTGGCTATGGTGATATTTCAAGATTAGCAGTTGCCAAGGAACTGACCCGTCATGTTCGTGAAGAACGTGAGGCGGCGGATGCCGAAGAACTGCAAAAAAGCTTATTGGAAGATGGCCAGGCTATTAAAAAGGAACCTCAGGTGCCGAAGCAAAAAAGTCGTGACCGCGATAAGCAGTCCGACGTGGTCATTGCCGGAGTAGATAACCTTTTAGTTCGTTTGTCTGGTTGCTGTACACCAGTGCCGGGGGATCCCGTGATGGGCTATATCTCCCAAGGGCGGGGCATTGCCGTCCATCGTTTTGATTGTCCAAACATTCATGCAGCTCAGCAAAAGGGTCAGCGATTGGTGGATGTTATTTGGGCAGATGTCAATGGTCAACGACCAGATTACACTGCTGATTTAACCATTCATGCCGAAAATGAACCGGGTATTTTGAATGCCATTTTGCGGTCTTTGAATGCCAAGACTCGCTTTATCAAAGAAATCAACGGACATGTAACCAAGGGGGGCATGGTGCAGGTTCAAGCATCAATTGGAGTAGCGAACTTAGCTCAATTGAATGGCATAATCGATGCTTTGTTAGCAGATCACTCGGTTTATGATGTGAAGCGAACAATCCATTGAAGTGCTGCTAGTTGCTATGGTTGGTTTTCGAGGCCGCTGGTTCTTAGTCAATGGCTATTGTGATTCAGCTACTTATCAGTTAAATGATTAGACGTTAAAAGGACGTCCTGCCAGTCTTGATGTACTGAGCAGGGCGTCCTTTTAGTTCTAAGGGAAACTGATTTTTAACGGGCCTTTAACCAGTAAACCAGGCCGAAGGGAATCGTTGATTCTGTTCCCGTAAAGATGCGACCGATGTTTTTACGGTGGCGGTAGAAGACAAAAATCGTTAAGGTGATGGCGACAATCGATAAAATCCAATCGTGATAGTAAAAGACTGACATGCAAGTGGCGAAGGTAAAGCCGACCATGGAGGCCACCGAAACCATGGAGAAGAGAATTAGGCAGGTAACAAAGATGGTACAAACCATCAAAAAGAGTGGGGTATTATAAACGGATAAGACACCGGCTGACACCGCCACGGCCTTGCCACCCTTGAAGCCAATCCAAATTGAGAAGGTATGTCCCAAGATAGCAAAAAGGCCAACAAGCATCACATTGACGTGCTGCCAGCCAAAGAGTGCTGGCAAAGACGCTGCCAAAGCGCCCTTAAGAATGTCTAAACATAAGACAATCGTTCCCGGAACGGGGCCCAGAATTCGAAAGGCATTGGTGGTCCCGATGTTACCAGAGCCCTCGGTTCGGATGTCTTTATGGTAAAAGACCTTACCTAACCAATATCCTGGAACCATTGACCCTAAGAGATAGGCCAAGACCAGGATGAAAGCGATTTTTAACATAGTTTTTAAAACTCCTTTTTTCTAAAAAGAAACAGCACGTTACATTTTACCATAGGATTTTATTTTTCCTGGTTAAATTTTTCTGAGAAACCCTAGGGGAAAAGGACGGGTGGGATTTGGTTGGTTTTTAGGCTTTAGAACTTTTCTTTTTTCCTATTGTCAGTTTGTAAATTTTAATCTATGATAATTATTGATTGTCTAAGATAATAGCATTACTTGTTTTAACTGAACAGAATACATTATCTTAGACGAAATGACGAGAAGGAAGAAGACCGTGGCAAAGCAAACACACTACGACTCAGATTCAATTAAAATTTTAGAAGGATTGGAGGCAGTTCGGAAACGCCCCGGTATGTATATCGGATCGACTGATGGACGTGGACTCCATCATTTGGTGTATGAAATTGTTGACAACGCCGTTGATGAGGCCCTAGGGAACTTCGGAAACGATATTGCGGTGACAATTGAAGAAAATAATGCCATTACTGTTCGTGATTTTGGCCGTGGCATACCGGTTGGAATGCACTCTTCTGGAAAACCAACGCCCGAAGTGATTTTGACGGTTCTCCATGCCGGTGGAAAGTTTGGCCAGGGTGGTTATGCCACTTCTGGTGGCCTGCACGGTGTTGGTTCCTCTGTTGTGAACGCCTTGTCGGAACATCTGAAGGTGACAATCGTTCGCGATGGCCACCGCTTTGAAGAAAGTTTTGAAAATGGGGGCCACCCAGTTGGCACCTTGATTGATTTAGGCCCCACTAAGGACCATACCGGGACAACGGTGACGTTTAAACCGGACGCAAGCATTTTTTCAACCACTGTCTTTAAGTTTGATACTTTGGCTGAACGCCTACGAGAGTCGGCCTTTTTGATGTCAGGGGTCAAGTTTACCCTGACCGATAAGCGGGTAACGCCCGTTCGCGAAGAAGTTTACCACTATGACCATGGTCTGCAGTCTTTTGTTCAGTTTTTAAATGAGGAAAAAGAGGGCTTAGGTCCAGTGATGACCTTTGAGGGAACAGCTGATGGTATTTTGGTCGACGTTGCTGCCCAATATAACGATGGCTACTCTGAAACCCTGCTGTCCTTTGTTAACAATGTGCGGACACAGGACGGTGGAACCCACGAGGTTGGTTTTCGGTCGGCCTGGACTAAGGCCTTTAATGAGTATGCCCGCCGGGTTAACCTCTTAAAGGAAAAGGATAAGAACCTTGAAGGCTCAGACGTCAGAGAAGGATTGTCGGCCGTGATTTCTTTGCGTGTCCCAGAAGAAATTTTGCAATTTGAAGGACAGACAAAGGATAAATTAGGAACAACCGAGGCCCGGGCAGCTGTGGATGGGGTGGTTAATGAAACCCTGTCGCGCTTTTTGCTGGAAAACGGTGACTTTGGTCAAAAGATTGTCCGTAAGGCACTCCGTGCTCGCGAAGCCCGTGAGGCTGCTCGTAAGGCCCGTGAGGAATCCCGGACAGGTAAGTCCAAAGGTAAGCGTGACCGTTTATTGTCTGGTAAGTTAGCACCAGCCCAGTCAAAGAACGCTGATAAGAACGAACTGTTTTTAGTTGAGGGTGATTCGGCCGGTGGCTCTGCTAAGCAAGGCCGGGATCGTAAGTTCCAGGCAATTTTGCCCTTGCGTGGTAAGGTCTTAAACACCCAAAAGGCGAAATTGGCGGACATCTTAAAAAATGAGGAACTTTCGACTCTGATTTATGCAATTGGTGGCGGAGTCGGCCCTGATTTTAATATTAAAAATGCGGCCTTTGATAAGATTATTATTATGACCGATGCCGATGATGATGGGGCCCACATTCAAACCCTGTTGCTGACTTTCTTTTATAAGTACATGCGGCCTTTGATTGAGGCCGGGCGTGTCTACATTGCCTTACCACCACTTTACCGAGTGAAGTACCGTGGCAAGAAGGAAGATTCTTTTGCATGGACCAATGATGAATTGGCAACAATCACAGCAGCCGCTAAGGTGAAGTACGAATTAACTCGTTTTAAGGGCTTGGGCGAAATGAATGCACCATTACTCTGGGAAACAACGATGGACCCTGAATCGCGGACACTGATTCGGGTTAAGATTGATGACGCTGTTTTGGCTGAAAAGCGGGTCACAACGTTGATGGGTGATAAGGTTGACCCTCGGCGCCAATGGATTGAAAGCAACGTTCAGTTTACTCTGGAAGAAGACGGCTCAATTTTGGATAACGTTGCCGGTGGTGACGAAGCAAATGCCCAAGTCTTCGAACAGGCAATTGCTGGTCATAATCGTACCGATGATGAACAAAATGACCAGGTGATTGTTGCTAAGGGAAAAGCAGCTAAAAAAAAGGCTGGTGACCAAGCAAGCAAAACAGCAGACCATGTTGAGAACTTAGACTTGTTTTAATAACTAATTTAGAAAGGTGGGGATTGTCAGTATGGCAGACCGCATTACTGAGCTTTCATTGGAAGCCGTGATGGGTGAGCGCTTTGGCCGATATTCAAAATATATCATCCAAGAACGTGCCCTTCCGGATATCCGTGATGGTCTCAAACCGGTTCAACGACGGATTTTATACGCCATGGACCAGGATTCAAATACCTATGACCACCCATATCGTAAGTCGGCTAAATCAGTCGGAAACGTGATGGGAAACTTCCACCCCCACGGGGATTCCTCAATCTATGAGGCCATGGTTCGCTTGTCCCAGGATTGGAAGGTCCGCGAACCATTAATTGATATGAACGGAAATAACGGGTCAGTTGATAATGACCCAGCCGCTGCGATGCGGTATACCGAGTCGCGGTTAACGAAGTTATCCGGTGAAATTCTGAAAGACTTAGCTCAGGATACGGTTGAAATGGTCTTAAATTTTGATGATACGACCTACGAACCGACGGTACTCCCATCTCGAGTACCAAATCTCTTCGTCAACGGAGCAACTGGCATTTCGGCTGGTTATGCGACCGATATTCCCCCTCATAACTTAAAGGAAATCAACCAAGCGTTGGTTTACTTGCTCGATCATCCCGATGCGCCATTGTCAGCTTTGATGCGATACGTTAAGGGACCTGATTTCCCAACGGGTGGGATTATTCAAGGAATCGACGGCATTAAGCAGGCTTATAAGACCGGTCGAGGGCGGGTTGTTGTCCGGGCGAAGACGGCAGTTTCTAGTCTAAAGGGTGGCAAGAAAAAGATTGAAGTGACGGAGTTGCCGTATGAAGTCGTGAAATCGAACTTGGTCGCTAAGATTGATGCGATTCGTGCCAACAAAGAAGTTGCTGGCATTATTGAAGTTCGTGACGAATCTGACCGCGAGGGGATGTCAATTGTGATCGAGTTGGCCAAGGATGCTTCGGCCGATGGAATCTTGACCTACCTCTTTAAGAAGACGGACTTGCAGATTTCGTATAATTTCAACATGGTCGCCATTCATGACCAACGTCCTGTTTTAGTGACTTTGAAGGACGGTTTGACCGCTTTTTTGGACTTCCGTAAAGAAGTTGTTCGCAAGCGGTCAGCCTATGACTTGAAAAAGGCCAAGGCTCGCCAACACATTGTGGAGGGGCTGATTCGAATGTTGTCCATCCTCGATGAAGTCGTGGCAACGATTCGCTCTTCGAAGAACCGCAAGGATGCGACGGAGAACTTGGTGAAGGAGTACCAATTCACCAAGGAACAGGCTGAAGCGATTGTGGCTTTGCAGTTATATCGGTTGACTAATACTGATGTGACCCAGCTAGAAGAGGAACACAAGGCATTAGCTGAAAAGATTGCTATGTTGGAAAAGATCCTGAATGAAGAAGAAGCGCTTCATGATGTGATCCGCACTGAATTGAAGGCCATCACCAAGGAATATGCCAGCCCACGCTTGACGGAAATCGAAGAAGAAATCCAATCGTTGGTAATCGACACAGCAGTGACAGTACCAGATGAAGATGTCCGCATCTTGGTTTCAAAGAATGGTTATGCGAAGCGGTCATCATTGCGTTCTTACAAGGCCTCTGCTGCCGAAAACGGCTTAGCCGAAGATGACGCCGTTGTCTTGAATCAAACGGCCAACACAACCCAACATTTGCTGATGTTTACGAACTTTGGGAACCTGATTTACCGACCAATTTATGAGTTGGCGGAGTACAGGTGGAAGGAACCAGGGGAACACTTCTCGCAGGCGCTGTCGAACTGGGATAGCCAGGAAAGTATTATCCAGGCCTATGTGGTTGCAGAAACGGATAGCAACCAAGCCTTCTTACTTGCTTCCAATGATGGCTTTATCAAGCAGAGTTTACTTAAGGACCTTGTGCCAAAGTCCTACAAGAAGAAATCAGCAACTGTGATGAAACTGAAAACAGAAGCGGCACGGGTAGTCACAGCAGCGCTGGTCACCAATCAGAAAGAAGCCTTAGTGTTGGCAAAGACTGGCTTGGCCCTGCGCTTTGAATTGGCCGATGTGCCAGTCGTTGGTGCTCGGACCGCCGGGGTGAAGGCCATCAAGTTAACCGAGGGTGATACCGTGGTTACGGTATTAGCCTTGGCACCACAAGATAAGTTTTTGGCCTTGGTAACAAATCAGGGAACCTTTAAGTATAGCTTGTTAGACGACATAACCCTTGGCCACCGAGCTAACAAGGGCTTGCAAGTGCTTAGTCCACGGAAGACCGTTTCTTATGAAATTGCTGCTGCGACAGCTGTTGATCCGAACCAGGGGGCTTTGCGGATTGAAACCGACCACTTAAAGGACTTTGATATCCAATTAGCTGATCATTCATTAGCGAGTCGGACTAGCAATGGTCAGGCTTTATTGGATGTGAAGAGCGATGGGCAAGCGACAGCCATTTTCCCTTTGAATTTAAAGGAAAATGACTAGTCAAATGTAACCCATTCGGGTTACAATCTAAGTATTGACAGTTGCCAAAAAAATTGGCACTAGAGGAGTGAAAAGACATGGCAAAGATTCAAGTTTTTGGACATAAGAACCCAGATACTGACACCGTTGCTTCTGCAATGGGTGCTGCTGATTTGTTGGTACAGCAAGGTTTGGAAACCCAAGCCGTTGCGCAAGGAAAGCCTAACGCCGAAACGCAATTTGCGTTGGATTACTTTGGCTTGACGGCTTTGCCAATTATTGACAAGGCCCAAACAGCAGAGGTTGTTTTGGTTGACCACAACGAAGCGGCACAGTCAGTTGATAATTTGGCTGACGTCCAGGTTTATGGTATCTACGATCATCACAAGTTTGCTTTTGAAAATGCCACCCCGTTGTATATCACGGCTAAGCCATGGGGTTCTGTTTCAACAATTTTGTACTATGAATACTTGCAAGCTGGTTTAACGATTCCTGCTAAGGTCGCCGGAATGTTGGCCTCTGGTTTGATTTCAGATACTTTACTGTTGAAGAGTCCAACGACAACGGATGTTGATCGTAAGGCCTTGCCAGAACTTGCTAAGATTGCTGGTA
The DNA here is from genome assembly GCF_024029775.1 of Fructobacillus americanaquae. GTDB lineage: Bacteria > Bacillota > Bacilli > Lactobacillales > Lactobacillaceae > Fructobacillus > Fructobacillus americanaquae. The sequence continues at coordinate 288,536 of NZ_CP097122.1, read as the reverse complement.
TCGAAGACTTGGATGGCTATGGTTTGGCGATGTTGAAGGCTGGTACCGATTTGTCAACGCGGACAGATGAAGAATTGTTGGAAGGGGATGCCAAGTCCTTTACCATGGGTTCACATGAATTTCGCATTGGCCAGGTTAATACGGTTGATATTGATGACGTTTTGGCTCGTAAGGAAGGCCTAGAAAAGGCAATCAAGGCCGCTGGCTATGAGGACTTCTTGTTTGTAATTACAGATATTTTGAACTCAAACTCAAAGGGTCTTTATGTTGGAGATGCTCCAGAAGCGATCGAGGCTGCCTTTGGTGCCAAGCTTGAAAATGATGTGATTGACTTGCCAGGGGTTGTTTCCCGTAAGAAGCAAGTGGTCCCACCATTGCAAGGTCAATTCTAAGCTTAGAATTATTTCGATAAATCTAAGAAATGGGCTTTACAGCCGTCTAAATTCTATGTATAATATTATTTTGTATTGACAAGCAAATAATTTTTATAAAAAAATCTAACATTCGAGGAGCAGGGAATATGCGTATTCATGTTGTATTAGGCAATGATGAAACTGGGGAGCGTATTTACTTGACGTCAAAGAACCGTCGTAATACGCCTGACCGTTTGGAGTTGAAGAAGTACTCACCAAAACTTCGTAAAGTGGTAACATTCAAGGAGATCAAGTAATGGCTAAGAAATCAAAGATTGCAAAGGCAAAGCAACGTGAAGCTTTGGTAGCAAAGTACGCTGACAAGCGTGCTGCTTTGAAGGCTGCTGGTGATTACATCGGATTGGCAGCTTTGCCAAAGGATTCATCACCTGTTCGTCTTCACAACCGTGACCAAATTGATGGTCGCCCACACGGTTACATGCGTGAATTTGGTATGTCACGTTTGAACTTCCGTCAATTAGCACACAAGGGCCAGATTCCTGGTGTTCGTAAGGCTTCTTGGTAAGAATTTAATACCCTTTCAACCACAGCTTTGCTGTGGTTTTTTTTGTGTCTGCCTTGCTTTTTCTAATAAAATCAGCTATGATATGGGTAAGTTAATTTACATAGAGGTTGTAAATGAGCGGGTCAGGGGGATTTGACCGGCTCATTTTTTATGGCAGAAAACTAAAAAGGAGTTTGGATGGCACAGGCAAAGAATCAAGCCTTGCTTGAAATTTTAAATCCGATCATTGAAAAACAGGGACTTTTGCTCTGGGATTTAAACATCAAGAAGGTTGGTGGACAAAAAACAGTCGAAGTATTAGTTGATTTACCAGACCACCAAAACATTTCCATGGCGCAGATTACTGAGTTTACTCAGCTGGTCAACGAAGCCTTGGATGATGTAGCAGTTGATCCGGTTCCGGGTGAGTATATGTTAGACATTGCTTCTCCTGGGATGGACCGCAGCCTGGCTGAACCTTGGCACTTTGCCTGGGCGAAGGATGGCGATTTAGCAGTGACCGTTGCTTTATTTGCGGCCAAGGATGGTCAAAAGCAATGGACCGGTCAAATCACTGATTTAAATGAAAACGGTTTGTCACTACAAAGTGATCAAGCAAAGTTGGATGTTACCTTTGATGAAATTGCCAAAGCCATTGTGGCCGTTCAATTTTAAACTAATTGAAAGTGGAGAAAGCAAATGAGTAAAGAATTAGTACAAGCCTTAGATGCCTTAGAACAAGAACGTGGAATCGACCGCGCGGTTGTTGTAGAAGCTTTGGAAAATGCTTTGAAGGCCGCTTACAAGAAACAGTACAACGCGGCTCAAAATGTTGAAGCAACTTTTGATGATAAGAAGGGCCAAATGACCATTAAGCAGGTCAAGCTGGTTGTTTTGGATGACGACTTGGTCGACCCCGATACTGAAATCCCTTTGACAGAAGCCTTGGAAATTAACAAGGCCTACGAACCAGGTGATGAAATTCGTTTCGATGTGACACCAAAGGATTTCGGCCGGATGGCTGCCCAGGCAGCTAAGCAGGTGATCGTGCAGAAAATGCGCGAGGCAACTCGTCAAGCAATTTATGATAAGTACCAAGATTATCAAGATGAAATCATCACTGGTGAGGTTGAGCGTCAAGACAGCCGTTTCTTGTATGTGATGTTGCCAGGTAAGCAGGAAGCCGTGATGACGCAGGGTGACCAAATGCCAAATGAAACCTACCGCATGCGTGATCGCATCAAGGTTTTGATAAACAAGGTTGATAATTCCTTGAAGGGACCACAAATCTTTGTTTCACGGACGGCTCCTGATTTGGTCAAACGTTTGTTTGAACAAGAAGTACCAGAAGTTTATGATGGTACAGTAGAAATTGTTTCCATTGCCCGTGAAGCAGGTGATCGCTCAAAAATTGCTGTTTACACGCACGATGCTGATTTGGACCCTGTTGGTGCCTTAGTTGGACAACGTGGTGCTCGTGTGCAAGCCGTTGTGACTGAATTGGGCGGCGAGCATATGGATATCGTGGAGTGGGTGGAAGACGAGGCCCAGTACATTGCCAATGCATTGAACCCAGCCGAAGTAACGGACGTGATTTTTGATGCCAACAACGAGCAATCTGTCACTGTGATTGTACCAGACGACCAATTGTCATTGGCCATTGGTAAGAAGGGGCAAAACGCTCGTTTGGCCGCCCGTTTGACTGGCTTTAAGATTGATATTAAAGCTGAAAGTGAAGCCGGCGACTTAGCAGTTGAAAAGGCAGAAGCAAACCAAACGGCTGATATTGCTGACCAGGCACTTGTTGAACTAGCAGATGATAACCAGGCAGCAACAGACCAAGAAGACTAAGTATTAGAGGAGGTTCTTTCATGAAAACACGGAAGGTTCCCTTAAGAAAAGATATCGTGACTGGCGAAATGTTTGCCAAAAAGGACCTGGTCCGGGTCGTTAAAAATAAGGAAGGGGAGGTCTTCTTAGATCCCTCTGGTAAACAAAACGGTCGTGGTGCCTATATTTCCTTAAACCGTGAGGTTGCTAAGGAAGCAAAGGAAAAGCGCGTCTTTGAAAAGGCCTTTTCAATGCCAATTGATCCGGCTTTTTATGAAGAACTCTTTGCTTATGTTGACCATCAGCAAGCCCGAAAAGAGTTATTTGAAAATGAAAAGTGAAGAAGAACAAGTCTTACACTTACTTGGTTTGGCGCGTATGTCTAAAAGTCTTGTTTACGGGACCAACGACACGTTAACTGCGATTCAAGGACAAAAGGCGAAGGTTGCCTTTTTCCCAAAAGATGGTGGTGTCAGCCAGCAAAAGAAATTTCGGGACAAAACCAGCTTTTATCAGGTGACCTTGGTTGAAGATTTCACCAAGGATGAATTAAGCCAAGCAATTGGCTTAAATCGGTCGATTATGGCGATTACCAATAATGGCTTTGCGAAAAAAATCAAACAATTACTCGAAGAAAAGGAGCGGAATTAATGGCAGAAGAAAAAAAGTTTTCAGGATCCAACCGGCCGACCCGCAAACAGGCAGTACCAGAACGAAAAGAATTGCCTGCTTCTCAGCGTCGGCATGCCGCTAAATTATCAGATGAAGCTAAGCTGCAAAATTCAAACCAGCCTCGTCCAAAGACACAAGAAGGTGGTCAGCAACACCGCCGCAGCAACAATAACAATCGCCCAAGTAATGGCCAGCAGGGTCAGGGCGGAAATCGTCGCAATAATAACAAAAACCGCAGCAATAATACCGGTCGGCCAATGATTCGTGAAAAGAAATCATGGTCAACCAAGCCACGGGAAGGGCAGATTAACTATTCTGCTCAAAAAGATGACAGTTTGAAGGAATACGTTTCTGAAAACAAGAAGGTCCAAGAAGCAAAGCAACAGGCAAAGAAAAAGCCAGCTGCTAAGAAACCAGTTGAAGCAAAAAAGCCTGCAGTTGAAGCAAAGAAGCCAGCGGCTGCAGGTGCTAAGACGGAAGCCAATTCAGGCCAAGGCCGCTTTGGTGGTTCGCTTGCTTCAGGCAATAATTCTGCTCGAAATAACACGCGCAAGCGCAATACTAACGGTACTGGTCAACAAACACCACGCCGTAATGACAAGCCACATGGCTCAAAGAAGGCTCGTCGAATTGCTGCTAAGCAAGCACCAAAGAAGCCAGTGACCGTTCGTAAGGAACAACCATTGCCAGCAGTTTTGGAATACAAGGTCGGCATGAACGTACAGGACTTGGCTAAGCTTTTGCACCGTGACGCTACTGAAATTATTAAGAAGTTGTTCTTACTAGGTGTTGTGACGAACCAAAACCAATCATTGGATGAAGATACCATTGAAGTTTTGGCAGCTGATTACGGCATTGAAGCTCAGCAAAAAGAAGAAGAGGATGTAGCTGACATCGACCGCTTCTTCGATGATGAAACGATTAACGAAGAGGCCTTAGAACCGCGTGCGCCGGTCGTGACCATCATGGGACACGTTGATCACGGTAAGACGACTTTGTTGGATTACTTGCGTAAGACCAACGTGACTGCTGGCGAAGCTGGCGGAATCACGCAGCATATTGGTGCCTACCAAGCGCGTTTGAACGATAAGTTAATTACCTTCTTGGATACTCCTGGTCACGCGGCCTTTACGGAAATGCGTGCTCGTGGTGCCAACGTGACGGATATCACGGTTTTGGTTGTTGCTGCTGATGATGGTGTGCAACCACAGACAATCGAAGCGATTAACCATGCTAAGGCAGCTGGTACGCCGGTGATTGTTGCTGTTAACAAGATTGATAAGGAAGGGGCTAACCCTGATCAAGTCATGAACGAGTTGATGGCCTATGATTTGGTTCCTGAAGAGTATGGTGGCGATACCATCTTCGTTCAGATTTCAGCTAAGTTTGGTCAAAACGTTGACCAATTGCTGGAAATGATTTTGTTGGAAGCTGATGTTTTGGAATTGAAGGCTGACCCAACACAACCTGCTCGTGGTTCTGTTATCGAAGCTCGTTTGGATAAGGGCCGCGGTCCTGTTTCCACTGTTTTGATTCAACAAGGAACGCTCCATGTGGGTGATCCAATCGTTGTTGGAAACACCTATGGTCGTGTTCGAACGATGACCAACGAAAAGGGACAAGACATTGCTGCTGCTAAGCCAGCAACACCTGTTCAAATCACTGGTTTGAACGAAGTGCCTTTGGCTGGTGACCGCTTTATCGTCATGGCGGATGAAAAGACTGCCCGTGCCGCTGGTGAAGAACGTGCAAAGCGTGCTCGTGAAGAAGTCCGTAATGCCGGTTCTGTTGTTACATTGGATACTTTGTTTAACACGATGGCTGAAAAGGCCATGAAGACAGTGCCAGTGATTGTGAAGGCCGATGTCCAGGGCTCTGTTGAAGCCTTGACTGGTTCATTGAAGAAGATTGAAGTTGATGGCGTTCGAGTAGATGTTGTTCATTCTGCTGTTGGTGCAATCAACGAATCAGATGTTTCTTTGGCGGAAGCTTCTGGTGCCATTATTTTAGGCTTCAATGTTCGACCAACACCGTTTGCTAAGTCGCAGGCTAATAACGACAAAATTGATATGCGTTTCTACTCAGTTATCTATGACGCCATTGATGATGTGACGGCCGCAATGAAGGGCCAACTTGAACCTGTCTATGAAGAAAAGGTTATTGGCCAAATCGTTGTTAAGGAGCTCTTCAAGTTTTCTAAGGTTGGTACCATTGCTGGTGCCAGTGTTGAGGAAGGTAAGATCACCAAGGATTCAAAGGTTCGCATTATCCGCAACGGTACGGTTATGTACGATGGTCAATTAGCTTCTTTGCAACGTGGTAAGGATGCGGTTAACGAAGTGAAGTTCGGTTATGAATTTGGTTTCACTGTCAACAAGTTCAACGATATTCAACCGGGTGATGCAGTCGAAGCTTACATCATGGAAGAAGTAAAGCCTAAGTAAGCTTTACTGATGGGAGGTCTTGATGGCAAATGCACAACGCGCTGGGCGTTTGGCCCAGGAAATTCAAAAAGACGTGACTGACCTGATTTTAAAACGAGTGAATGATCCGCGAGTTCAGGATGTAACGGTAACTTCTGTGGAAGTATCCGGTGACCTGCAAATCGCCACGATTTACTACTCAATTTTGTCAGACTACGCCTCGGATCGGAAAAAGGCTCAAGCTGGCTTAGAAGCCGCCTCAGGCTTGATTCGCCGTGAATTAGGCGCGCGGCTAACTGTTTATAAAATTCCGGAATTGCATTTCGTCTTGGATAACTCAATTCAGTATGGTGACCATATTGAAGAGTTGATTCGCGGCTTGCATAAGAAGGATTAAGGTCAAGGAAACTTGATTGAAAAAGGACTTGCGATGAGCGGGTCCTTTTTTGTTTGCTTTGCAAAATCAACTTCAGCGGGCATGCTACGCTAAAAAATATGTTTGCATCCGCCAGTACAGGCAATTTTATTTTCTTTGTATGCACTTTTGTTACGCTGACTAGTAGAAAGTGATTAAAAATCATGATAACTTACAATAGTTTCATGTTTATCACCTATGAAAAGCCAAGCACTTTGTGTAGACTAAGAAACTAAGAAGAAAGACCGTTGTTGGTCCACTTGGAAAATGAATTAGTTGAAAGGATTTCACCATGACAAAACCATTAAACAATGCTGTTTTAAGCTTGACACCCGACAAGTTATTAGACTTCCAACACTCCGTTGCTAATATTGAAGGGTTGGTCTCGTTAACCTTTGGAGAACCTGGTTTTGCGACGCCCGCGCCGGTAAAGAAAGCAACGATTCAAGCTATCGAGGAAGACCGGTCCCACTATGGTGATTCACAGGGAGAGCCAAAGCTCCGCTCAGCTATCTTAGACTATATGGCCGATCGCTATGACCTTCATTACCCAAGTATTGATAACGTGATTGTGACTGTTGGGGTCACAGAGGCGATGCAATCAATCTTTAAGACCTTGCTTGCACCTGGCCAGGGCCTCTTGATTCCAGACCCAGCCTATGGGTCTTATTTCTCGGCTTTGAGTTTGGCCGGTGGCACGGCTGTTCCAATTGACACGGCTAAGACCGCTTATAAATTGACACCCGCCTTGATTGACGAAACAATGGCTCAGACGAAAGAAGATGTGCATGCCATTCTCTTTAACTATCCTAATAATCCAACCGGGGTTACTTATACAAAATCAGAGCTGGAAGAGCTAGCAGAAGCTTTCAAGCGTCATGACCTCTGGGTGATTTCAGACGAAATTTATTCAGAATTGACTTATGAGGGTGATCACTATTCAATGGGCAAGCTCTTACCTGACCAAACGATCGTTGTAAACGGTTTGTCGAAGTCGCACGCCATGACGGGTTATCGACTCGGCTTTATCCTGGGGCCAAGCACATTAATCCAGCAAATTCAAAAGGTGCACGGTCCCTTGGTCTTTGCTGTGCCAACCTTTATCCAAGACGGCGCGGTTGCTGCCTTGCAAATACCAAAGGAAGACTTGAGCTTTATGAAGGTTGAATACCAAAGGCGTCGTGACTACGCTAAGAAGTTCTTAGAAGATTTAGGCTTCGAACTGGTTGCGCCAATGGGAGCCTTTTACCTCTTTGCCAAGTTGCCAGCTGATTTGGGTGTAAATGGCTGGGCCTTCGCGACAGACTTAGCTCATCAGGCCAAGGTTTCAGTCATTCCCGGCGCCGGTTTCTCCTTCTTTGAAGAAGCACAGAAGTTTATCCGGATTTCTTACGCGGCCGATATGGCACAATTGCAAGAAGGTCTTCAGCGCCTAAAAAAATATGTAGACAAACAACGGGCAGCCCAAGCAACTGCTGAGGCGTTGTCAGAAGATATGGAGGCCTTGGCGGATTAGTCCTTGGTTTTCATTAAAAAATCAGTTTTTGCCATCGATGAGACGGACCCTACCATGGCGAAATATAAACACCAAAGAGGAACTTGATTGACAAGTTCCTTTTTGTGTTAAGTTATAAAGGATAAATGAGTCAAAATCTCATAAAAATGCCATAAAAACTTTCAAAAAAATTCATTTTCGTGTAAACTGAAGTGTGCGATGGATGCCATGCGAATGGCTGCTTTCACCAGCAAGACGAAAGGAACCAGGAAAATGACAGAACCACTTTTACCAGTCAACCAGGCGGTTGTTTCAATCGCTCCCGATAAATTGTTGGGCTTCCAACAACAAGTTTCAGGAATTGAGGACTTAACCTTTTTGACCTTTGGAGAGCCGGGTTTTGATACACCAGCTGTTGTCAAGGAGGCCACGATTACCGCCATTAATAACAATCGTTCTCATTATGGCAATTCCCAGGGAGAACCTGCGGTCCGTAAGGCAATTCTCGATTATATGAAGGATCGTTACAACCTTGATTATCCAAGTATTGATAATGTTGTCGTGACTGTTGGTGTAACGGAAGCCATGCAAGCAATCTTTAAAACATTGCTTGCTAAAGGGGAGGGATTGCTGATTCCAGAGCCAGCCTATGGTTCTTACTTTGCTTCGTTGAGCCTGGCCGATGGTGTTGCGGTACCGATTGATACAGCCAAAAATAAATTTAAATTGACGCCAGCACTTGTTGATGAAGCGTTGGCCCAAGTAACGGTCCCAGTTCGTGCCATTCTCTTGAACTATCCAAATAATCCAACTGGTGTTACTTACTCAAAGGAAGAGTTGGGGGAACTGGCTGCTTGTTTTAAGAAGCATCAAATTTGGGTCATTTCTGATGAAATTTATTCTGAATTAACTTATGGTCGTGATCATTACTCGATTGGTAAGTTGTTGCCAGAACAAACACTAGTGGTTAACGGTCTTTCCAAGTCGCACGCCATGACGGGGTACCGCTTTGGCTTTATTTTGGGTCCGGCGAGTGTGATGCAATATATTCAAAAGGTTCATGGCTCTTTGACCTACTCTGTACCAACCTTTATTGAAGATGGAGCAGAAGCAGCCTTGCAGATGACGCGAGCAGAGTTGGATTATATGAAGGAAAGTTACCAAGACCGGCGCGACTTTGCCAAGCAGGCCTTAGAGGATCTTGGTTTTGATGTTGTTGATCCTGAAGGAGCCTTTTACCTCTTTGCTAAGATACCGGCCGATTTTGGCACGGATGGATGGACTTTTGCTGAAAAATTAGCCGCAGAAGGCAAGGTTGCAGTCATTCCTGGAGTAGCATTCTCGCACTTTAAAGAGGCGAACGCTTATATCCGGATTTCTTATGCAACGGCTCAAGACCAATTAGAAATTGGCTTTGCAAAATTGCGGGACTACATTGAAAAGGTCCGGGCAAATCGGTAAAATAAGAACCGACTAAAAAAGACACTTTTGCTGATGAACCTCGAAATTTGGATAAATTTTGGGGTTCAAATCATTTTGTGCTTTGGTCGGTTTTTTAATTGCACAAATGGAGGCCACAATGATGGCAATAGAAAAACACCCCGAACTATCCGGTCTGCTGGTCGTCAATAAGCCAAAGGAAATGACCTCCTTTGGTGTGGTTGCGAGATTACGGCGGATAACCGGACAGAAAAAAATTGGCCACGCGGGGACCTTGGATCCAAACGTCGAGGGCGTTTTGGTGGTCGCCTTAGGGAAGGCAACCAAGTTAATTGACCTTTTGCAAAGTCGGCCAAAAACCTATACGGGTACGGTTACCTTTGGCTATGCAACGGAGAGCCAGGATGCTGATGGGGCGGTTGTTGTGCAGCGGCCTTTGACAACGGCCATTGACCAGAGTCAGCTCAACACCGCTCGAGCTGATTTGACCGGGGACATTATCCAGATTCCACCAATTTATTCGGCGGTCAAGGTCAACGGGAAGCGCCTCTATGAATATGCGCGAGCGGGAGAAAAGGTTGAGCTGCCTAAGCGGGAGGCGACGATTTACCGCTTCGACCAGACTAGTCCGTTAACCTGGGTTGAGGGGCAACCTTACCAGCAAATGGACTTCTTAGCTCAAGTTTCAAAGGGAACTTATATTCGGACTTTGGCCTATGACCTTGGTCAAAAATTAGGACTGCCAGCGACGATGACGGCCTTGAAGCGGACAGCTGGGTCTGGTTTTACCATCGATCAGGCTGTTTTGCTTGATGACTTATTGGCGATGGACTATCCTAAAATTTTAACCCAAGTGCATTCACTTGAGTCCGTTTTGACTTGGCCAAAGAAGTTGTTGACCCAAGAGGAGATCTTTGCGGTTAAGAATGGTCAAAAAATTCCGGCCAGTTCTTGGCCACAAAATGATGTTGGTTACTATCAAGTATATGACCAAGACCGGTTGCTGGCAGTCTACGCTTTTGATGCTGACCAAAATGTTTGGCGGTCGCGTTACTTCTTTGCCCAAAATTGAAAGAGCAAAATGATTGTATTGGTAAAAACTCTGCTATAATATGCCCATGACTGAATTAATATCTTTGCATTATCCACTAAAAGAATTGCCCCAGTTGACTAGCCAGCAAGTACTGGCAATGGGCTTTTTTGACGGGGTCCATTTGGGTCACCAAAAGGTAATCCAGGAAGCTGCGCGGGTGGCGCACGAAAACGGACTACCATTGGCCGTTTTGACCTATAGTCCCTATCCGGGATTGGTGTTTAAAAAGCTGCCGCAACCCTGGCACGATTTAACACCATTGGACCAGAAGGTTCAGCTGCTTGGAAAGCTGGGCGTTGATCGGGTGTACTGCCTCCAATTGACATCACACCTTTCGGCCCTTCATCCAGAAGAATTTATTAAAGAAATCCTCTTGCCCCTCCAGGTTCATACGGTGGTTGCGGGCTTTGACCATCGCTATGGCAGGAAGGAATACCAAGCCGACATGGCCCACTTGCCTGAATTTGCCGCTGGTCGCTTTAATGTCCTGACCGTTGCCAAAAAGACTCTCGGCCAATCGGCTGCTAAGGTGGCCTCGCGCCAGATTCGATTGGACTTAGCAGCAGGTGACATGCCTGCCGTAACAAAAAGTCTTGGCCGTGTCCACGAGACGACCGGGCTGATTGTTCATGGGGATGCACGGGGACGGACCTTGGGCTTCCCAACGATTAATATCTGGACGCCAGAAGTTGAATTTCTTCCTGGTATCGGTGTCTATGCTGTCAGCGCCTATGTTGATGGTCGCTGGGTTGACGGCATGGCCTCTATTGGCCGTAATGTAACCTTTGAACCAAACCGGCCGGTGACGGTGGAAATTAACCTCTTTGACTTTGCTGATGAAGTTTACGGGGAACCGGTGAAGGTTCAGTGGTATGCAAAGTTGCGAAATGAAGTGAAGTTCAACTCCGCCGAAGGCTTAATTGATCAGTTGTTGATTGATCAACAAAATACACGTGAATACTTTCAAGAAAAAGCAGATTAATTTTAATCTGCTTTTTTTTGCTATAACAGTATTTGTTGGTAAGCCTGATAGAAGGGGATTTTATCTAACATTAGCACTCTTTTACAAAGAGTGCTAAAAGGGGTTTGCATTTTTTCTGATATTTTGTATAATATAGTTGTTAGCAGTTAAGAGTTTTGAGTGCTAAACAAAATTGCAGGGGGGGTTTGGGTTAATGCTAACTGATCGACAGCAATTAATTTTGGCGGCGATTATTTATGAATATACCCAGACCGCCCGAGCGGTCGGGTCTAAGACCTTACATGACCAGTTGAACTTGGAATTTTCACCAGCAACGATTCGCAATGAGATGAGCTTTTTAGAGGAAGCCGATTTGATTAAGAAGCTTCATACCTCCGCTGGTCGAATTCCATCGAAGGCTGGTTACCGTTACTACCTTGATCACTTAATGGTAGCCGACCAAGTTTCAAAACAAGATGTTGCGCTAATTGCCCAACAAATTCGTGGTAATTTCCACGAATTGGATGATTTACTTGGCCAAACAGCTCGGCAATTGGCAAAGATGACGGGGTTAACGGCCTTGGTGCTAAAGCCAAAGGCCATTAACCTAAAAATCTCGTCCTTCCAGTTGATTCAATTGGAACGCCAGCAGGTTTTGGCTGTCCTGGCAACTTCTGATGGCAAGGTGACTTCACAAACTTTTCGCCTACCAAAGGAAATGAGCGTCTCGTCCTTAACGGATATGGTGGCCTATATCAATGCACAAATGGTCGGCAGACCAGTTCAAGAGGTCCTTTCGTTAATGAACTCAGAGGAATTACCGGTTACGCTTTCACGGAATGTTGAAAGTCCAGCGGCCTTCCTGCAACTCTTTGGCGAAGTTTTGGCTCGGTCAGTTGAAGAGCAGGTCCACATTGGTGGTCGGTTCAATCTCTTAGAGGTTGCCAATGATGCCTACTTGAACCTGAAGGCAGCCCGGTCGGTCTTGGAGTTGTTTGACTCGCCTGAGGTGGTGCGCCAATTGGCTGTGACACAAAAACAATCGGTGACGATTCGCTTGGGTCAAGAGTTGCCAACATCTCTTTTGCAGGACTACGCTATTCTTGCCGCACCGTTTTCGGTCGGTGGCGATGCTGGTGGGGTGATTGCATTAGTAGGTCCGATTCGGATGCCATATGCCAAGGTTGCTAGGTTACTATCAACCTTTGCCAAGGCATTAGATACAAAATTACTTGAATATGTTTAACCAAAAGGAGGAACGCCCGTGGCGAAGTCTGAAGATGAAAAAGATTTGAAGCAAGCTGATTTTGAGGAAACAACAGAGGCAAAGGAATTTGCTGACGCTGACCAAACTCAAGAAGAAGCAAAGGACAAATCAGAAGAGTCGCAAGCAAAATCAGAAGAGGAATCAGCAGTGGATCCATTAGCTGATTTGCAAGCAGCCCTTGAGAAAAAGGATGATGAATTACTTCGCGCTCAGGCTGAAATTCAAAACATCCAAAGTCGTAATGCTCGCGAAATTCAAAATATTCGCAAGTATGATGGTCAGAAATTAGCCGAAGCCATCTTGCCGGTGGTTGATAACTTGGAGCGCGCCCTTGCTGTTGAAGTGGGAGATGATGACCAGGTGGCACAAATTCACAAGGGTGTTGAAATCACTTTAAAGACTTTGAAGCAGGCATTGACAACCAACGGCATTCAAGAAGTCGGTCAAGTAGGTGATGACTTTGATCCAAATACGATGCAGGGTGTTCAATCCGTGCCAGCAGAAGGTAAGATTAAGGCCGATCAAGTGGCGACAGTCTTGCAAAAGGGCTATGTCCTTCAAGATCGAGTAATTCGTCCAGCAATGGTCGCGGTTGCACAATAATATTAAACAGTAAATATCTGGTGACTCAGCCCTTTGGCACCACACCTTAAAAAGTTTAAGAATATGATTTAAAAAATAGGAAGGGTCGATATACTATGTCAAAAATTATCGGAATTGATTTAGGAACTACTAACTCAGCTGTTGCCGTTTTGGAAGGTGGCAAGCCAAAAATTATTACGAACCCTGATGGTGGTCGGACGACACCTTCAGTTGTGTCCTTTAAGAATGGGGAAACCCAGGTTGGTGATGTTGCAAAGCGTCAAGCAATCACAAATCCGGACACTATTTCATCAATTAAGTCTCACATGGGCGAAGAAGGTTACAAGGTAACCGTTGATGGTAAGGACTACACACCACAAGAAATCTCAGCCATGATTTTGCAGTATATCAAGGGCTATGCAGAAGACTACTTGGGTGAAAAAGTTGACAAGGCTGTTATTACAGTTCCTGCATACTTTAACGATGCCCAACGTCAAGCTACCAAGGATGCTGGTAAGATTGCTGGATTGGAAGTTGAACGAATCATCAACGAGCCAACAGCTGCTTCATTAGCTTATGGAATGGATAAGTTAGACAAGGATGAAAAAATCTTGGTTTATGACCTTGGTGGCGGAACATTTGATGTTTCGGTCCTTGAATTAGGTGATGGTGTCTTTGAAGTTTTGTCAACAAATGGTGACACACACCTTGGTGGTGATGACTTCGATGCCAAGATTATCGATTACTTGGCTGACGAATTTAAGAAGGAAAACGGCATCGACTTGAAGCAAGACAAGTTGGCCTTGCAACGATTGAAGGATGCCGCTGAAACTGCTAAGAAGACTTTGTCTTCAGCAACTGAAGCACAAATTGACTTGCCATTTATCGCTTCTGGTGACCAGGGACCTTTGCACTTGCAAACTTCTTTGACTCGGGCAAAGTTTAACGAATTGACAGCTGATTTGGTTAAGAAGGCCGAAGCTCCTGTAATGAACGCTTTGAAGGATGCGGGATTGTCCTTTAATGACATCGATGAAGTGATTTTGAATGGTGGTTCAACTCGTATTCCTGCTGTCCAAGAGTCAGTGAAGAAGATGACTGGCAAGGAACCGAACCACTCAATCAACCCTGATGAAGCCGTTGCCTTGGGTGCCGCCGTTCAAGGTGGTGTGATTACTGGGGATGTTAAGGACGTTGTCTTGTTGGATGTTACACCTTTGTCACTGGGTATTGAAACCATGGGTGGTGTCTTCACGAAGTTGATTGATCGTAACACGACTATTCCAACTTCAAAGTCACAAGTCTTTTCAACTGCAGAAGACAATCAGCCAGCTGTTGATATTCACGTTTTGCAAGGGGAACGTTCAATGGCTGCTGACAACAAGACTTTGGGTCGGTTCCAATTGTCTGACATTCCTGCCGCAAAGCGTGGCGTCCCACAAATCGAAGTGACCTTTGACATTGATCGTAACGGTATCGTTAATGTTTCTGCTAAGGATTTGGGAACGCAAAAGGAACAAAAAATCACCATTCAAGCTGCCGGTGGTTTGTCTGACGAAGAAATCGAAAAGATGATGAACGACGCCAAGGCAAACGAAGAAGCCGACAACAAGAAAAAGGAAGCGGTTGAAACGCGTAACAACGCTGACCAATTGATTTTCCAGACTGAAAAGACCTTAGAAGAAGTTGGCGACAAGTTGTCAGATGATGATAAAAAGCCAACACAAGAGGCCTTGGATGCCTTGAAGAAGGCTAAGGAAGCTGCTGCTGCTGAAGACGCTGACTTGATTGATTTGAAGGCCAAGACAGACGACTTGCAAAAGGTAGCTACTGAATTAGCAACAAAGTTGTACCAGCAAGCACAACAAGCCCAGGAAGCACAGGGTGGTGCCGAAGGTGCTCAAAAGGATGACAACACAGTTGATGGTGACTTCGAAGAAGTTAACCCAGATGACAAGAAGTAATTTTTTCTTTGCCAGTGAAAACTGATAAAATGGACCGGCTATGGCTTGGTCCGTACATATTTGAATCAAAGGAGTCCGCTTGTGAATAATACTGAATTTTACGACCGTCTTGGAGTTTCTAAAACAGCTAGTCAAGATGAAATTAAAAAAGCATACCGCAAACTTTCAAAGAAGTACCACCCTGATTTGAACCATGAACCAGGGGCAGAAGATAAGTATAAGGAAGTGCAAGAAGCCTTTGAGATACTCGGTGATCCACAAAAGCGCCAGCAGTATGACCAATATGGTGCTGCCGGGGCCCAGGGTGGCTTTGGAGGTCAAGGCGGCTTTGGTGGTGCTCAAGGTGGTTTTGGTGACTTTTCTGATTTGGGTGATATCTTCTCTCAGATGTTTGGTGGTGGATTTCAGGATCCAAATGCACCACGGAAAGGTCGCGACCTCCAGTATCGGATGCATTTGACCTTTGAGGAAGCCGTTTTTGGAACTGAAAAGAACGTTAAGTATACGCGTTCACAGGCTGATCGTTCACAACACGAAGTTAAGGTAAAGGTGCCTGCCGGCGTTGAAAGTGGTCAGCAGATGCGTTTGTCTGGTCAAGGTGAAGACGGCGTTAATGGTGGTCCGCAGGGTGATTTGTACGTGGTCTTCTCCGTTGCGGCTTCAAAGGACGGTTTTGAACGTGATGGCTCGGATATCTATCTTCAACAAGATATTGACTTTATCACGGCGGCCTTGGGGGCTGAAATTCCCGTTAAGACCGTTCACGGTGAAGTTAAGTTGAAGATTCCAGCTGGAACGCAAAATGGACGTCGTTTCCGCTTAGGGGGCAAGGGCGTTGTCCGTTTGCATGGTAACGGCTATGGCGACCAATTCGTTGTGGTCAACGTTGTGGTTCCAACAAAACTGAATAAGGAACAGAAAGTTGCCCTAGAGGCCTTTGCTAATGCTTCGGGGTCTAAGGTTTCTAAGAAGAAATCAATTTTTGATAAATAAGACAATTTAAAAGCAGTTAAGCTATCTTTAGTCTTAATTTGTTCAATCAAAAAAGCCGACTCATCTGAGCCGGCTTTTTTGATTGATCATTACTTTTATAGGTATTTTGTTGAATCGTCCACGTGCCATGGATCTGGATGATTGATGTGGTCGTAGTACAATTTACCATGTAAGTGGTCAATTTCATGCTGGAAGACGATGGCAGGGTAGTTGCGCAGTGTCTTTGTCAAAATTTGACCTGATTCGTCTTGGTAGCGAACGGTAATCTTCTTTGACCGGGGGACAAAGCCAGGAACATCCTCGTCAACTGAGAGGCAGCCTTCCCCGGTTTCCAATGCAGCTCGTCCAACTGTTTCAGACACAATGACCGGGTTAAAAACAACACCTTTGAAGAATGGCTTGTCTTCGACATATTCGGCTGGGTCTGCAGATGGGATCAAGATGGCCGTCATTTGCAAAGATTCCCCCACTTGTGGAGCAGCCAGGCCAACGCCAGGGCGCAGACCGTACTTTTCATTTTCTTCCTCGTCTTGTGAGACTTCTAAGTAAGTCATCATATCTTTGGCGAGTTGTTGGTGCTCAGGACTGAGCGGGAAAGGAACTTCTTTAGCCTGATCACGTAGAACGGGATCACCGTCTCGCGTAATTTTGTCCATGGTGAAACGAATTGTCATGTTGGTTAACTCCTACTTACAATTTATCAACTTTTAGTATAGCAGAAATCAGTTGATAATGGGCTTTTGCTCTTCGACTTTCCTTTTTTTCGTGGTTGGTCTTGGAAGTTGCTTGTTAAATCAGTCGTCTTTGCTGGCAAGGGGAGTGAAAGCTTGTTAGAATGTAGATGATATGTTCATCTTGCATTTGAAAGGATTTTCTATGGCAGAGCAATACCAGCTTCCAATTGACGGCAATTGGAATCAGGATGATATCATTGCGGTTTCAAATTTGATTGACGCCGTTTTGCAGGTTTACGAGGGTGGTTGTGATCGTGAATACCTCTTAACGGCTTACCGCCAGTTTTTGACGGTTATTCCATCAAAATCAGAACAAAAAGTTTTTGACCGTGATTTTGAACAACAAACTGGTCGGTCAATCTATCAGACGCTGAAGCTGACTGAAAAACCAGTTAGGCGGGTTTTGGTCAATGACTGAGTGGACGAACAATCAATTAATCCAGGTTGATCAAACAGTGCGACGCTGGTTGGTCGAACTGGGTCGTGATGCCAGAGAAACTAAGAACCAAGATTTACACGTTGGTGAAAAAGAGGGCGATTTTCGCAACCTCGTTACTAACCTGGATACCACCAACCAGGCATGGTTGCTTGACCATATTCGGTCAATCGATTCCGATGCTCAATTTGTGGCTGAAGAGGGGGACCTGCAACGACCTGAAACCATGGCTGGTCATGTCTGGTTTATCGACCCGATTGATGGCACACTGAATTTTGTCCATGAAAAGACTGATTTTGCCATTATGGTGGCCCTTTATATTGACGGTGAGCCAAAACTGGGCTGGATTGCCAAAGTGATGACCAATCAGGTCTTCCATGGCGGTCCCACAATTGGTGCCTTCGTTAATGACCAAAAATTAGCACCGGTAGCAGACCTGGGACTAGCAGAATCGATTTTGATTGTATCCGGTCGCCGCCTAATTTGCGGGGAAAAACCCTATGCAACCATTGCCTCTGAAGCCTTAGCTTATAGGGTTTTAGGTTCGGCTGGGATTTCCTTTAGTCGTTTGTTGCTACAACAGGCAACAGGGTATTTCTCTAAGCTATCTCCATGGGATTTAGCAGCCGGTCGGGTCTTAGCCGAAACGCTTCGTTACGTGGTCAAATCACTTGACGGAAGGCCGCTAAATATGCTATCATCAAACACAGTATTAATCGCTACAACCAAGACGTATCGCGAGTCAGTCAAGATAGTGAAAGACTAGGGAGACAATCCCTAGTCTTTCTTGTGAGTAGCAAAGATAAAGGAGCACATAAAATTGGCAAATCTTCGCGAAGATATTCGTAATATCGCTATTATTGCCCACGTCGATCACGGAAAGACGACGTTGGTCAACGAACTGTTAAAGCAGTCTGACACATTGGACGCCCGTAAGGAGGAATCTTTGGGTGACCGTGTGATGGATACCAACGATATTGAAAAAGAACGTGGAATCACGATCTTGTCTAAGAACACTGCCGTTCGCGTTGGCGACAAGCAGATCAACATCTTGGATACCCCTGGCCACGCCGATTTCGGTGGAGAAGTTGAACGAATCATGGGAATGGTTGACGGGGTTTTGCTCGTCGTTGATGCCTTTGAAGGAACCATGCCTCAGACTCGGTTCGTTTTGAAGAAGGCCTTTGAACAACACCTGACACCAATCGTGATTGTTAACAAGGTTGACCGACCAGGTGCCCGCCCCGAAGAAGTCGTTGATGAGGTTTTGGACTTGTTCATTGAATTGGGTGCTGATGAAGATGACTTGGACTTCCCGGTTATCTTTGCTTCAGCAATGAACGGAACATCTTCATTTGATCCAGATGTTTCAAAGCAAGAACATACAATGGAACCAATCTTTAAGACGGTTTTCGAAACGATTCCTGCTCCAGTTGATAACTCAGACGAACCATTGCAATTCCAAGTTGCCATGTTGGACTATAATGACTTCGTTGGTCGTATTGGTATCGGTCGTGTTAAGCGTGGAACAATCAAAGTTGGTGACAACGTTGATGTTTTGAAGCTTGACGGTACATCGCAAAACTTCCGTGTTACAAAGCTTTCTGGTTTCATCGCTTTGGATCAAGTTGAAATCCAAGAAGCAAAGGCCGGTGATTTGATCGCCGTTTCTGGTATGGAAGACATCTCAGTCGGTGAAACAGTTGTTGACCCAGCTCATCACGATGAATTGCCATTGCTTCGTATAGATGAACCAACATTGCAAATGACTTTCCGTCAAAACGACAGCCCCTTTGCTGGTCGTGAAGGGAAGTTCGTGACCGCTCGCCAAATCGAAGATCGTTTGTTGCGCGAATTGCATACTGATGTTTCTTTGCGTGTTGAAGACACGGACCAAGCTGGTGCCTGGTTGGTCTCTGGACGTGGTGAATTGCACCTTTCCATCTTGATTGAAAACATGCGTCGTGAAGGCTTCGAATTGCAAGCTTCACGTCCACAAGTTATTTTCCGTGAGGAAGATGGTCAAACCACTGAACCTTACGAATCAATCCAGATTGATACACCAGATGAATATTCATCAACTGTGATCGACTCATTGAACCAACGTAAGGGTGAAATGCAAAATATGGAAGCTGTCGGAAACGGTCAAACTCGTTTGACTTATATGGCACCTTCACGTGGTTTGATTGGTTACGCCACTGAATTTATGACAGCTACTCACGGTTATGGTATCTATAACCACACATTTGCTGAATACCGTCCAATGGTTAAGAATTGGGAACCAGGCCGTCGTAATGGTGCCTTGGTCTCAATCAACCAAGGGCAAACAACTAACTACGCCATCATGGGTGTTGAAGATCGTGGTCAAATGTTTGTTGGCGCCGGTGTTGACGTCTATGAAGGAATGGTTGTCGGTATGAATGCTCGTGATAACGACATCTCTGTCAACGTGACAAAGATGAAGCCACAATCAAACGTTCGTTCTTCAAACAAGGACCAAACTGCTTCAATCAAAACTCCACGTGAGATGAACTTGGAAGCATCAATGGAATTCTTGAATGATGACGAATACGTTGAAGTAACGCCAGAAAACGTTCGAATCCGTAAGGCAATCTTGAACACTGCTGAGCGTGAAAAGGCGGCTAAGCGTCGTAAGTAAGCCTTTAAGAATCGTCTGAAACAAACAAATACTCGTAGTGGCATGGACCAACCTTCATGCCACTATTATTTTGGAGCTATGGCACAATCTGGTACTGCAGCGGACTCGAAATCCGTCGAACCGTCTTATGGCGGTGTGCGGGTTCAAATCCCGCTAGCTCCTTAAAAAATAACAATTCGTGATGATGAAGAACAGCTGAAAGGCTGTTTTTTTTATACTCTTAATTGGGATTAACTTATTGAAATAATGTTAAATGACAATGTGATTACTAAATTACAAAATTAAAACGAAATTTAATTTTATTAATAATCAGAAAATTCTAAATAAAGTAGGGATGATTCCTAGATAGCAAAGTGGCAGATTCTATAATGGACGACAATCGAAAAACAAAACAGCAAGAATTCTTCTAATGGTAGTTACTAAACCAACCCAATATTTTTGACCATTATTATTCTCTACATTGCGATCGATAATAGTTCTCCTTGTTTGCTGGCAAAACCGTTTGCTCTGATTTGTTTGCTGGTAAATTGCTTTATACTAGCTTTAATGTAAATTGCAGGGAAGGAATAATCACTGATGAAGAAAATAGATGGACATGTGCACTTAGTTCAAGAAATTGCTGGCTTTAATGGGAAGGGATGGCTAAATGCCTTGGGAAATGGTGAAGCTATATGGGATGATGGGACCAAGATTAAGTTTATTCCTGATGGTTGGGGTGACACTAATTTGACTGCGGACTCCTTTTTAAAAGTGATGAAAAGGTTCAAACTTGGACGGATAATATTAACCAGGCGCAAAACTTGGCTAGTGTTCAAACCGCATTGGCTGATGGTGAAAAAGCCATTGATAATATAAGTTTAGCTTCCCAAAGTCAAAGCCAGCAGACCATGACCAAGGAAAAGAATGCTGCCGACAGTGTCATTGACGCTGTCGCTTCTAAGGCCAAAGCTGTCATTGATGGTTTGACACCATTGTCTGACAAGGCAGCTCGTGAGATTCAAATTGATCAGGATGCAGCTGCTGCCAAGGCAGCAATTGTCCAGGCAACGAACGCAGCTGAGATTACGAAAGCTCAAAATGCTGGGACAGACAGACTGAACGCCGACACCGCTGCCGCTCAGTTGCAGTCACAAAAGGAAGCTGCCGCCGCTGCTTTGACTCAGTATGGTCAAGCTGCCAAAGATAAGATTGCTGTACTGCCAGATTTAACTCCTGATCAAATCAACCAGGCGGACGCCGAGATTGCTGCAGCTGTGAAGGCAGGTCTGGGACAAATTGCTGCTGCAACGGATACCAACGGGGTAACAACTGCCTTGAACAATAGTCAAGCAGCAGTCGATCAGGTTGCCGCCGCTGCTGCCAATATAAGTGGACAAACGGTAGAAAGCGCTCGTACCCAAGCCAAGACGGCCATCGACAATGCCAGTGGCCAGGCCAAGGCCACGATTAATGGCCTGACTGCCCTGGTGGCTTCCCAAAAAGGTGCCGATAAGGCCAAGGTCGACCAGGATGCTGCGGCTGCCAAGGCTCAGATTGATCAAGCAACGACAACGCAAGCCATTCAGCAGGAATTGGATGACGGCTTAGCAACAATCCAAAAGGATGTTGCAAACTCAATTTTTGTTAACATCAAGGCTGATGCTGATAACCAGTTAGCTGTTTATGGTCAAGCAGCCAAGGACAAGATTGACAAATTACCAAACTTAACGCCGGATGAAATTGCTCAGGCTGATCGTGAAATTGATGAAATTATTGCACAGGGTAAGCAGGCAATTGCGCTGGCAGCAGCCGAAAACGAAGTGAAGGTTGCTCTTCAAACAAATGAGGAAGAGATTGATGGCGTGGTGGCTAATGTCCAAGCTGAAAGTGACCGGTAGAAGCCAGTTGTTAAGACAGCAGAAACGCACCCAGCACCACAACCTGCTCCAAATCAAGCACCTGCCTTGCCAATGATAGGGCGTTTGCAGAAGCATGAAGCCAATATGGCCTTATTACTATTGGTTGCACTTGGTTTGCTGACGTTCTTGAGTGGTAAACGCCGTCGTCAACGTGATGATGAAAAATAAGGCGAATCAGCTTGTTTCAAGTATTGACAGTTGTTAAAAAACTGCTAAACTTAGAAATAGATTAGCCGATGAGCAGGAAAAGATGAAACTTGGACAGGAAGCGATCTGACGGTTGGTGGAAGTTAGACAATAGTTTCATTAGAAGACACCTGGAAGGTTGCTGTTAACCCAGCCGTCTATCCGCGTTATGGATTAAAGCGTGTTAATACACGAAATTAAGGTGGTACCGTGCTCGAAAGCGCCCTTAACAACTTTGCCAATTTGGCAAGGCTGTTAGGGGCGTTTTTTTACTAATCGTTTTAACTATTTTTAATCATAATGGAGGCGACGCACTGGGCGTCGAATAGATGAAATGGGAAAAGCTAATTTTCAACGTCCTAAAGGGACCGCAGATTTATTTGAAGAAAATGTGCGCGAATGGCAGCGAATTGAGCAACAAGCGCGGAAGATTTTCGCCCGGTATGGTTACGGGGAAATCAGAACACCGATGTTTGAAGCCTTTGACGTTTACGCTCGTTCGGCCGGGGACACTTCAGATGTTGTGACCAAGGAAATGTATGACTTTAACGACAAAGGTGACCGACACATGGCCTTACGCCCTGAAGGAACGGCCGGTGTGGTTCGTGCTTATGTTGAAAATAAGCTTTTTGGACCAGAACACGAAAGCCCATACAAAATTTTTTACATGGGTCCAATGTTCCGTTATGAACGTCCACAAGCTGGTCGCTTCCGTCAATTCCACCAAATCGGAGTTGAGGCGTTTGGGTCAAAGGATCCGAGCTTAGATGCTGAAGTGATTACGATGGTGGTTAAGTTTTTGGCTTCGTTAGGGTTGAAGGAATTGAAGGTC
Source organism: Fructobacillus americanaquae (assembly GCF_024029775.1). Lineage (GTDB taxonomy): Bacteria > Bacillota > Bacilli > Lactobacillales > Lactobacillaceae > Fructobacillus > Fructobacillus americanaquae. The sequence continues at coordinate 265,738 of NZ_CP097122.1, read as the reverse complement.
GCCTTGAATACTTTGGGCGATCAGGGTTCTCGCCAGGCTTACCGGGAGGCATTAGTCGCTTATTTGCAACCCCACGTTGCTGAGCTATCAAAGGATTCACAGACTCGATTGGAAAAGAACCCCTTGCGAATTTTAGATTCTAAAGATGAAAATGATCAAAAGATTGTGGCGGCTGCGCCTACAATTTTTGATTACCTCTCAGAAGAATCACAAGCCCATTTTGCGGCGGTTAAGGGCTACTTGGATGATTTGGACATTGATTATGAAATTGACCAAACCATGGTTCGCGGCCTGGATTATTATAATGACACGATTTTTGAGGTCATGACGACAGATCCAAACCTAAAGGGGGCTGCTACCATTGCTGGTGGTGGGCGCTACTCTGGTTTGGTTGAAGAATTTGGTGGGCCAGAAACACCAGGGATTGGTTTTGGATTAGGTGTCGAAAGATTGATCTCACTCTTGCAGGCTCAGGGACAGGCAGAGATGAAATCGGCTGCCCTTGATTTCTACCTTGTCCACATTGGCGAGGATACGCAAGCAAAGACCCTTGAATTAGCAACATCCTTACGTGATTTGGGCTACTCTGCTGATTTGGATTTTACCAGCCGGTCAGTGAAGGCACAGTTTAAGACTGCCAACCGTCGCGATGCTCGCTTTGTGATTACCTTGGGTGAAGAAGAAGTGAAAACAAATCAGGTTCAGATTAAGGATATGGCTACCGGGCATGAAGCTGATTTGGACTTGGCGAAGGTTCAAGACGACTTGGCAGGGATTATGAAGGCATTGGGAGCAGAGGAGGAATAAAAAATGAAACGAACGACTTATGCTGGTTTAGTTGATGAGCAATATATTGGCCAAACGGTGATGTTGGCCGGTTGGGTACAAAAGCGTCGTAACTTTGGTGACCTAGTCTTTATTGACTTACGTGACCGTGAGGGGATTGTTCAGTTAACTTTTTCTGCTGCTAACCAGGCAGCCCTTGATGTCGCTCAAGGTGTCCGGAACGAATATGTTTTGGCTATTGAGGGTGAAGTTGTTGCCCGTGCGGAATGTCAGGAAAATAAGAAGATTAAGTCTGGTGGCATTGAAGTTAAGGTAACCAAGGCCGAAATTTTGGCAGAAGCCAAGACGCCGGTCTTTGATATTGAGGATGGCGTGAACGCTGGAGAAGAGTTGAAACTCCAGTACCGCTACTTGGACTTACGCCGTCCAGAAATGCAAAAAAACTTGCGTGTTCGGTCAAAAATCATGGCTTCTGCCACCCATTTTATGGACCACAACGACTTTATTAATATTGAAACGCCATATTTGGCTAAGTCAACGCCCGAAGGTGCTCGTGATTACTTGGTTCCTTCGCGGATTTATCCTGGTTCATTCTATGCCTTACCACAGTCACCTCAGCTATTTAAGCAACTTTTGATGGGGGCCGGCTTCGATCGCTATTTCCAAATTGCCCGTTGTTTCCGAGACGAAGACTTACGTGGCGATCGACAACCTGAATTTACGCAGTTGGATATGGAAACTTCCTTTATGTCAGCTGCCGAAATTCAAGAACTGGTTGGTCGTTGGGTTCAGCAAATCATGAAGGACGTGGTAAACTTCGATTTAAAGGTTGAGGACATTACGCGTTTGACATGGCAGGAATCAATGGATCGTTTTGGTACTGACAAGCCGGACTTACGAATTGCCTATGAAATAAAAGAATTGTCAGAAACGGTCAAGGATTCTGATTTTGGTGTCTTTGCGAATGCTGTCAAGGGCGGTGGTGTCGTCAAAGCCATTGCTGTTCCTGGTGGGGCAGATCACTATTCTCGTAAGGACCTCGATAAGTTGGGCCAGTATATTGAACGTTTCGGTGCAAAGGGCTTGGCCTGGATGAAGGTGACTGATGATGGCTTGAATGGCCCAATTGCTAAGTTCTTTGCAGATGAAGCTGGTGAAGCCATTGTGGGGGCTAGTGGTGCCAAATCAGGAGACCTTTTGCTCTTCGGTGCTGGTCGTACTGATGTTGTGGCTGCGTCATTGGATTACTTGCGTCGCCAAACAGCAGCTGATTTGGCCTTGGTTGACCAAGAAAATCCTTGGCGTTTTGCCTGGATTGTGGACTGGCCTTTGTTTGAATATTCAGAAGACTTTGACCGTTGGATTGCTGCTCACCATCCATTTACGATGCCAAACGAAGAAGACTTGCATTACTTAGACGAAGGCGAAGACCCACACAGGGCCCACGCTCAGTCCTATGACTTGGTCTTGAACGGTTACGAATTGGGTTCTGGCTCAATTCGTATTCACCGAACGGATATTCAAGAAAAGATGCTCAAGGCGCTTGGTTTTACCAAGGAATCGGCCAATAAAGCCTTTGGTTTCTTGCTTGAAGGAATGGAATACGGGTTCCCACCAATGGGCGGGATTGCACTTGGTTTGGACCGCTTGGCAATGCTCTTGGCTGGCCAAGATAACATCCGTGAAGTAATTGCCTTCCCGAAGAACTCAAAGGCAACGGAGCCAATGACAAAAGCACCAACACCAGTTGCTGGTGCGCAATTGCTTGAACTCGGTTTGGAAGTACCGACTGCTGCTGAAAATAAGTAAAAACTTAACAAGACGTTATCAAACTTGATTTGATAACGTTTTTTACTGTTTTTTTAATTAAAATTATCTATTTTTTATAAAATTGCTCTTCAAATATTTTCTAATCTTGTTAAAATATATGTATCGAACGGCGGATTTGCGTCGTTAGGCTACGGACCAGGCTTTTAAGTTGGTCAAAAGGGTTAGGGATTAAGGATTGGTCGGACCGTCCTTAGTTAACCTAGCAAAAAACAATGATACGGAAAATAGGAAAAAATCTCGATCACTACTACCTCCATCAAGTTGTTGGAGCACTCTTTTATGCAATTATGCTGTCGCTGGCGCTGAACTATTTTTGGCTGCCTGGACATGTCTATTCGTCTGGCTTTACCGGGTTAGCCCAATTAGTTGACACGTTAACCGGCGGAAAAATTAATGTTGCCTGGGCGATTGCCTTGGTGAACATGCCACTTTTGCTATTGGCTTGGTTTACCTTGTCGAAACGCTTCGCCGTCTTTACGGCGATGGCTGTGTTACTCTCGGCAGCTTTTGTGCCATTGTTTGCGACAAAAACAGTGTTGACGCCTGATCCTTTGATTAATGCCATCTTTGGTGGTGGTATCAATGGAATGGCCGTTGGAACCGCCTTGCGGTGTGGTGTTGGTACCGGTGGGCTGGATATCATTGGAATGGAATTGAAACATCAATTCCGAATGAAGGTTGGCTCAGTTAACCTAGCCTTCAATGCCTTGATTATGGTTGGTGCTGGCTTGACCTATGGTTGGCAATACGCCCTTTATTCCATTATCGGTGTGGTTGTTTCGTCCCACTTTATCGATCTTTTCTATACTCACCAGCAACAAATTCAAGAAATGATTGTGACGAATAAGCCGGAAGAAATGACGGACACAATTCAAAACAAGATGCGTCGTGGGGTAACAATCATTGATTCAGCTCACGGCGGTTATACCGGCCGTGACCGATCAATTCTGCTAACAGTGGTAACGCAACATGAATTACCGGAATTGCGGTACGCCATCAAGGAAGTTGATCCAAATGCCTTTTACTCAGAGTCAAAGGTTGAGCATACGGGTGGTCGCTTCTACGAACCGGAACCTTAAAAAGTTAAACAAAGCAAAAGCGTCTCGATTGTTCTCAATCGAGACGCTTTTTTGGTCAATAAATCAGCCCCGGAAAAGCCTAGATTTAAAATTAGCTCCAAAAAAACTGTGAAGTCAAAATCGTTTTCTGAAAGTAAATTTTTTACTTTACTTCATGACGCATCGTGACGTGAGGCGTCCCCTCAAAAGTAAAGGGTTGGCCGATCGACGTAAAGCCAAATTTCTCATAAAAACCAACAACCTGTTTTTGTGATTCAATTTCAATGGCTTGCGTCGGCCAATTTTCCTGGCAAATAGCCAAAATTTGAGTCATTAACTGGTTACCAAGGCCAGTACCACGGGCCTCTGGCCTCGTAACGACACGGCCAAAGGTAATGTCTTTGCCATTTTGAAAAACACGGGCATAGGCGAGGACGGGACTTTTTTCGTCTTCTTGGTAAAAAATATGAATGGCTTTTGTATCGTTATCGTCTAGTTCATGGTAGATGCGGTTTTGCTCGACAACGAAGGTATCGATACGCAGTTTGAGTATCTGATAGAATTCATTGGCAGTGAGGTTGTCTATTGTCTTTTTTTGCCACATTGGTTTCATCTTCTTTCTTTTTTCCTGTATAATAATGTTGCATATGCAACTGCTGCGTGTAAAAGGAGGCTTATCTGTGATTGAGTTAGAGGTGTTTCGTCAAATGGGGTCGATTGCGCGACGGGCAACCAAAGAGATGAACCAGGCCGCTAGTCAGTATCAATTAGAAAATAATCTGTTTTTATATTTGATTCGCATTGTGGAACATGAAGGCCTGACTCAGTCTGATTTGGCAGAATTAATCCAGGTTGATAAAACGACGCTTAGTCGGTCCTTGAAAAAATTGGATAACCAGGGCTATATCGATAAGGTTACGGCTGTTCAAAATAAAAATTATAAGCAACTTTATCCAACGCAAAAGGCACGTGACTGTTACGAGGTCCTAGCCCAACTAGAGCGACAATATATCAAGAAGCGGTTGGCAACTTTGTCTGCATCTGAATTAACAAATTTGAACAAAATACTCAACAAAATTTTGCACAGTTAAGCTGTGCTTTATTTTACCAGATACAGTTGCAAATGCAACTGTGAGAATAAAAGGGAGATTTTTTTTGGAAAATAATCATATTCGAACGCGGTTAATGTTCTTTTTATTAGGCTTGGTACTGGTGGCCTTTGGCAACGCACTATCAATTATTTCAACTGCCGGCAATGGCTTATGGACTGCAGCGGCATTAGGGTTGGCGCAGTGGAGCGGGGCGGGGATTTCGCTGATCTTGACGACAATTGGTTTAATCGTGATTGGCATTAACCTGCTTTTATCAGAACATTGCTCTTGGCTGACGGCTGGTGGTGAGCTGCTGTTTGTTTTGCTTTTTAGCCAGTTAATCTATTTTTTTGTTAAGATGTTGTCAAAAAATTTGATGGTACCAACAAATTTATGGTTACGTATTCTTTTGGCCATTGTGGGTATTATCGTTGTTTGCTTGGGAACTTCTTTTTATCAACGGGCGAATTTATGGATGTACCCGACTGATTCATTCACGACGTTACTGACAAGGCGTTTTTTTCATCATCATTTTACCTGGGCGCAGCTGGTGGCCTTTGTGCCACCGGTGATTTTAATTGGGGCAACGGCATTTCATTTGCACACTGTTGTTGGTGTGCAAGCTGGAACACTCTTTTCTCTGGCTTGTAATGGACCACTAATTTCTTATTTTAACAAACGGGTTTTTCCTTTTTTTCGGTTAAATGCGCCATTATAAGTAGGTTTCCACGGTTATTTTGTATTATAAATTAGACTGTTCAGAGACAGTAATCAGTCCTTTTTTTAATGTTGCTGAACGCTGTGTCACTCTTGATGAAAAGCGGTACAATGAAAAAAGGTATATAAGGAGATCAGGAAGATAAAATAGAAAGAAGAGAATCAATGACAAACACGCAAAGTCGCTGGGACCCAAATACCCGAAGTCACCGGTTTTGGATTTTAGCAGTCTCACTTAGTATTACAACAGGTAGTGCGATTATGCCGGCTTTGCCGGCCTTACAAAAAGCCTTTCCCGCTTATCCTGCCACCTTAATTAATTTTTTGGCGACCATTCCCCAGGTGCCAGTGCTTTTGATGTTTGTGTTTTCTGGCCAGTTAGCTAACCGCTTTGGTATTAAAAAAGTGATTAGTACGGGTATCATGTTGATGGCAATTACTGGGATTTTGCCCAGCGTTTTAACAAATTTTTGGTTGATTTTTTAACTCGGTTGCTGTTTGGAGTTGGGATTGGCCTGGTTAATTCGTTGGCAATTACACTGGTAGATTTTGTTTATGAAGGTGCTGACCAGCCTCAGATGTTGGGCAATCGGTCTGCCTTTGAAACGATTGGCCTCTCTTTGGTCAATTTGAGCGTGGGTGCTTTACTAGCCATTTCCTGGCGGGCTTCTTTTTTGGCTTATGCCTTGCTATTCATTGTCGATTGGGGCTTTATTCGAATGGTGCCTGAGTATCGATCACAGCCGCAGTCAGCTAAAGGTGATTCTGTCCAGTTTAGTCAGCGAAAACATTTGAAATACCTGCTGGTAATTACTGGTTCTACTCTCTATTGTGGTTTATTAATGATTGGGGTCTCGATTGTTAATGTTTATACACCCTACTTTGTTTTGGCTCACCACCTAGGTGGCAGCATGACGGATTCACTAATCATTACGGTTTATACACTGACGTCGATGGTGATTGGCTTTCTTTTTGGTCTTTTTTTCACTTTTTACGTCGTTATATTTTTTTGGGCGAACTTTTCTTTATGGCTGTGGGTGCTATCTTTTTTTAATGCCGCCCATAGCTTACCAACATTAACCTTGTCCGTGATTGTGGTTGGATTGGCGTATTCAATGGCAGGGACATATCTATTTGATACCATTGCTAATCGAGTTTCATCAGAGATGATGGGTTTGGCCAATTCAATCTTACTGGTTGGTTGTAATGCCAGCACTGCTTTGGCGCCAGCCATCGTGTCTGCCTTGAATGGCATTGGGTCAAAATCAGTTCTAGATGGGGGTATTCGTCTGTATGGCGAGTCGAGTTTTATTTTGCTGCGTGTAATTGCTTTGTTGATGTGGTGGCAACGAAAGAGGGGCTTAGGTGCTGGCAGCTAAGTCCTTTGGAAAAGGTGCTCGAAAATGCGGTTAAGTGTTTTCAAAATCAGCTCTGTCAGTCACGGAAAACGGATTGTTCGAAAGACCTGTTAACGGTTATCTTTAAAAGTAACAACTGTTTTGGTAATCAGATTACAGTTAACACCTGGTGCTGCTGGGGTCTTTTTTACCGCAGCGAAGTCCTACTTTTTTATTATAAAAATTAGTTGACTTTCTTTCTTAGAATTGAGATAATATATAAGTCTTTAATGCATATCGTTTAACATACGAAATAAAATGCGAGGAAGGAGGGGGATCGACATGGCAAAGGTTATTGTACGTAAGAACGAATCTTTGGATGACGCATTGCGCCGCTTCAAGCGTGGTGTTTCAAAGGACGGTACTCTCCAAGAATACCGCAAGCGCGAATTCTATGTAAAGCCTTCAGTTGAACGTAAGTTGAAGTCTGAAGCTGCACGTAAGCGCAACAAGAAGAAGAAGAACCGTTAATTCGGCCAAAAAACGTCGCTTTGGTGGCGTTTTTTATTTGGTCTCGTGGTAGACTATTAGATAAGTAGTAATCTCACACTAAGGAGAAGATTGATGAGCTTATTAGAACAGGTTCAAGCGGATATGAAAGAAGCAATGAAGGCTAAGGACAAGCAAACCCTTGCCGTTGTTCGCCAAATCAAGTCAGCCGTGATGAACGAACAGATTAATTTGGGTCATGACTTGACAGAAGAAGAAGGATTGGCCGTCTTAGCACGTGAAGTGAAGCAAAGAAAAGACTCAATTGCCGAATTTAAGGCTGGTAACCGTGCTGACTTAGCTGAGGCTACCCAAGGTGAATTGGCTGTTTTGGCCAAATATTTGCCAGCACAATTGTCAGAAGACGAAATTAAGCAAATTGTTCAAGAAACCATCCAAAAGACGGGGGCGACTGGTCCAGCCGATATGGGTAAGGTCATGGGAATTGTTTCAAGTCAAACTAAGGGTCGAGCAGACGGCAAGTTTGTTGCTGACCAGGTAAAGACTGCTTTGGCAAAGTAAAACTGGTTTTTAAAACTACTAATGTTAAGGACAAAGCAACGCCGTGAATGATTAAAGTGACTAAGCGGGTTGCATACATAAAAGTTACTACTCTTAGCCAGTTTTTCTGGTTATTTGCATGAAAAGGATAAAGAATGGATACAACTTTAGGACAAGTCATTAAGGCATCAGTGACCGATGAAAACAGTCAATACTTTTTTGCTCAAGTCGATGGGGTAACCTATGAAATTGATAAGAGTGAGCTGGAAAAGCCTTTGAAGGTTGGCGGTTTTGTAACCGGCTTTGCCTACCAAAATGAAGGCCACCGTCTTCAGATTACCAAGACAATCCCTACTGTTCAAAAGGACCAGTACGCATGGGGAACAGTTGTTAATGCCCGCCATGATTTAGGGGTTTTCGTGAACATTGGTTTGCCCAACAAAGATTTGGTAGTCTCTTTAGATGATTTGCCAACAATTAAAGATCTTTGGCCTAAGACAGGCGACCGACTTTTATTGGCCATTAAGGAAGATAACAAGGGCCGGTTGTGGGGGGGATTAGCCCAACAAGATATTATTCAATCGGTTTCCCGCCAAGCAAAACTTGGTGCTGGCATTAAAAAGGGTGACCAGGTGAAAGCCACGGTTTACCGCAACAAATTGGTTGGTACTTTAGTATTGACTGATGATTACCAACTTGGTTTCATTCATCGCTCACAGTGGGAACAAGAACCACGCCTGGGTGAGGTTGTGACAGCCCGCGTCTTGGGTGTTAATGATCGAGGAATTGTCAACTTATCGTTGAAGCCGCTGGCTTATAAGTTGATGGATGAGGATGCTTCATTCTTGCTAATCCAGCTGCAACGCAAGGCCGATCACTTCTTGCCATTTAACGATAAGTCCGATCCAACGGCACTCAAAGCTCAATTTGGTTTTTCAAAATCACAGTTCAAACGAGCTTTGGGTCGCTTGTACAAGGAACGGCTGATTAGCCAGGTTGACGGCGGCATTCAGTTGACTGAGGCCGGCCAGAAGGATTAGCTAATGTTACCGGACGTGATGGAAGACTATTTGAATTACGTTCAAGTCGATCGTGGGCTTTCAAAAAACACGATTACCGCTTATCGTCAGGATTTAACCAATTTTTGTTTTTTTTTAAAGAAAAATCAGAAAACTTGGCGCCAGGTTGATCACCAAGTCGTCCTGGCGTTTTTAAATCAGTTGCGGTTGGAAAAGCGGGCGAATACCACGGTGGCGCGAATGGTTACTTCGCTGCGTAAATGCTTTGCTTACTTGAAAAATGAGGGCTTGATTGAGTATGACCCAATGGTAAATATTAAGCCCCCCAAGAAAGCAGAACACTTGCCAGCCGTTTTGTCGGTAGAAGAGGTTGATTTGTTGTTAGAGACACCGGATGTTTTAACCCCTTTGGGTTTGAGAACACGAGCATTGCTTGAAGTTTTGTATGCTACGGGTTTGCGTGTTTCGGAATTGATTAATCTCAAACTGGAAGACCTCCACTTGGACTTAGGGTTGATTCAAACTCTTGGGAAAGGTGATAAGGAACGGATTGTACCGATTGGCGAAGTTGCGGTTGACTGGATTAACCAGTATTTACAAAGTGCTCGTCCGACCTTAGTTAAAGACCAGCGGACAGTGACACTCTTTGTTAATGACCATGGTCGGCCCTTATCTCGACAGGGTGTTTGGCAGTTAATTAAAAAATTAGTGAATCGGGCTGGGATTAAAAAGGATGTTTCGCCGCATACGTTGCGCCATTCTTTTGCTACCCACATTCTGGAGAATGGCGCTGACCTACGAATTGTCCAAGAGCTGTTGGGGCACGCCGATATTTCAACCACGCAAATCTATACCCATATTTCAAAAAAGCGGTTGAGTCAGGTTTATGACCAATTTCATCCGCGTGCCTGAGCACTTAGAAAAGGAGTCAACCATGTTAATTTCAACAAGACCAGACGATGAAAAGACGGTCATGGGCCTCTTTTCTCTTTTGCCAGAATATAAGAACTTAGAACATATGAAGCTGGTTTTGAACCTATACCAGCAACCTAAGCTGGAGCTCTTTTTTTGGCAGCCAGATCAGCAGGACTCAATCAACGGTTTGCTTGGTATTGAGCGTTACAAGAACAATGTCTTAGTTGTTCGTCACCTAATTTTGACACCGGGGGCCCCAAAGAAAGCCACTCATGCGCAAATGCTAGCAGACTTACAGGAACTAAATCCTTACCATACTGTGATGGGTACCTTAAGTACACAAACTTATATTGATAAGTGGAGAAAGCATTATTCAAAACCCAAGTCTCACAATTAAGATTACTGACTTCGAGGGCCCGCTCGATTTGCTTTTGCATTTGATTAGAAAGCACGAGATGGACATTTTTCAATTGCCGATTGCTGAAGTGACGAAACAATATTTGAGTTTCATCCATGAGCAACAGGCGATGCAGTTGGATGTGGCGGCTGAGTACTTAGTGATGGCTGCCAAGTTAATTCATCTTAAGTCGATTGATTTGTTACCAAAACCACCGATTGAAGATGATGTGGAAGATAACTTTGAAGAACTTGATCCAAAAGAAGAGCTGATTGCTCGCCTGTTGGTTTACCAACGTTTTCAACAGGCAACCGGCTTCTTTGATCAACGGCAAGAGACTGACATGCATTCCTTTGTTCGTCCGGCAATTGAAGATCAACAGGCGAAAGTGGAGCAGCCGGTAACGCTTGCTCCCGGTCTGACAATGATTGATTTGCAGTTGGCTTTTGATAGCGTGATTGCTCGGCAACGCGACTTGGCCCCAAAGGTGCGCCAAGTGGAATCAGATTCGTATACGATTGGGGATGGGATTGTTTCCATTCGCCAAAAATTACAAGCCCTACCAACAGAAGAATCTTTGCCTTTTACAGCCCTTTTTGAAGATGTTTTTGCCCCTGACCGGTTAGTGATGACCTTTTTGGGATTGCTTGAAATCACTAAGGCTGGCGAAGTGACGCTTTGGCAGGCAGCCTTAACAGATGAAATTTTAATTAAAGCGGTGGACCATGGATCAGAAGATTAGTCAAATTGAAGCGTTATTTTTTGTTGCGGGTGAGGATGGCTTGTCAATTCCAGAATTGGCTAAGGTAACGGGCTTTGATAAGGGGGCGTTGCCTGCTTTACTTGATGAACTGGCAACGCATCTGATTCAAATTAATTCACCATTGATGCTAAGAACCTCTGATGGACGGTATGTGATGGTTACCCGACCTGAATTTGGTAAATTAGTTTCGGCCTATTTCGACTTGCCCGTTAGCACTAAGTTGACTCAGGCACAACTGGAAACTTTAGTAATTGTTGCTTACCAGCAGCCAATCACTCGTGTTGAAATCGATCAAATCCGGGGTGTCCGCTCGGCTGGAACAATTCAAAAGCTCTTGCTCCATCAGTTGATTGAATCAGTTGGCCGAAAAGAAGAAATTGGTCGACCGATTTTGTATGGCACGACTGCTGATTTTTTGGATTACTTTGGTTTGAAATCGTTGGCTGATTTGCCAGAATTACCAGATATTAATGATGTGACTCTTGATGAAGAAGGACAGGCTGAGGTAGCGCTCTTTGATCAAATTGATGATCAGGGGGATACTATTTTTGCAAGCCCAGATGATGCTGGGCATTTAGAGCTGATGGCAGAAGGCGCAACGGCCACACAAGCACAACACGACACGACAACGGGTACACCGGCTGATGAACAGCCAGTTGCCGCAAAAAAGGAGGGCGATAATGCCTGAAGAAAGTCAACGACTACAAAAGGTGATTGCCCAGGCCGGAGTTGCCTCCCGACGGGCAGCCGAAACCATGATTTTAGAAGGCCGAGTTGAGGTCAATGGCCAAATTGTGAGCCAATTGGGGACCAAAGTATCTCGCCAAGACGAAGTTAAGGTCGATGGAGTACCAATTGATGGTCAGGAAAAGCATGTTTATTATTTGCTGAATAAGCCCCGTGGTGTTGTGACCACTAGTCATGACGATAAGGGTCGGCAAACGGTCTTAGATATTTTAGATGATGTGACGGCGCGGGTTTATCCGGTTGGCCGGTTGGATTATGATACCACTGGTGCGCTCTTGCTCACCAATGATGGCGATCTGGCCAACCAGTTGATGCATCCCAAAGGCCGCGTTGATAAGGTCTATACGGCCAAGGTTAAGGGACTGGCAACGATGGAACAATTGGCACCGTTAAAGCGGGGGATTGTTTTGAAGGGTAAGAAGACGGCCTCAGCGAAGCTTGCCATTGAAAAGGCCGATAAGGATAAGAAGGTTTCCTTTGTTACAATTACGATTCATGAAGGCCGCAATCACCAGGTCAAGGATATGTTGGCAGCTGTTGGTCTGCCAGTTGAAAAACTACGCCGTGATCGCTACGCTTTCTTGGACTTAGTTGGCCTGCAACCAGGTGAATTTCGGGACTTAAAGCATGATGAAGTCAAGCGTCTAAAAGCTGGCGATTATCGATTCTTGCGCCGTAAGTAATAAAAGTGTGTTAAAAAAGCAGTTGCGTCGCAACCTCTGAAAAAAATTTCGCTTTTTCAGGTTGTCGTCCGTATTGTTTTTGCTGATGGTAAAAATGTCTTTTTTTCTTGGCAAGCTTTTTGAGCTGTGCTATACTACTACTTGTTTCAAATATAATCTAAAACTTCGGGGTCGGGTGAAAGTCCCAACCGGCGGTGAAGCAGCGACAGCTGATGAGCCCGCGACCTACCACTTGGTAGCTGATCTGGTTTGAATCCAGGGCCGACCGTACAGTCGGGTATAAAGAAGTTTAAAGTACAGTCTTTTTTGCTGGCCTTTATTTTACCCCGGGTAAAGTAGGGCCTTTTTTGGGCCCAGAGGAGTAGAAAAATGACAAGAAACACTACTAAAAAACTCACCCTGGTCGCTGTTTTCAGTGCAATTTCCTTTGCATTGACGATTTTTCCGCAAATTGCGATCATTCCCAGTGCATCTTTTTTGAAAATTGATTTTTCAATTGTGCCAGCTTTTCTAGCCTTTTCCTGGTTAGGTCTTGGTTCGGCTGTTTGGGTGTTGGTGATTCGGACTTTGCTGAAGCTGATTTTGTTTAATGAAGGGGCAAATACCTATATTGGAATGCCAGTTAACCTTGTGATTGCTTTGACATTCTTGCTGGTTGTGGCAGCGATGGTGAAGGTTGAAGTTCGCTTGCCCAAGTGGTTATGGCAGTCCGTTAGCGCTGTTGTAGCCGCTTTCACGATGACCGTGGTGGCTTACTTAGCCAACATTGTTTGGGCGATTCCACTTTACGCCCGCTTTGCAAACTTTGATATTGCTAAGTTTATTGGTATTAAAGTCTATTTGTGGGGGATGGTTGTCCCATTCAATCTTTTGGAAGGTTTAATTTGGTTTATTGTTTCTGTGATGGTTGTAGCAATCTTGGCACCCTTTAAGAAAAGCTTTCGTTCTTAAGAAAAGGTTATCATTTTCAAATACCCTTCCGTGTTAGACTTGATTTAAGAACGAACTGATAGGAGGTCTTGAAAATGAATGACCAAACAGCACCAACATTATCACGCCGGCAACGTTTTAATCGTCAGCATGAAAATCAGGAGCAGCCTAAAAAAGAACCACGACCAAAAAGTCATGGCGGTCTCGTCGTGCTTTTGGTTTTGCTGTCGCTAGTCTTATTAGCCTCAGCACCAGTTTATGGATTGATGAAAAACTCACCAAAAACGGTGAAGACGACGTCTTCTGCTAGTTCTCAGTCATCTGATGCAACAAGCAGTGCCCAGTCTTCAACTAGTCAATCTGCTACTTCGTCTAGCCAAGCTGATTCGGCTGCACAATCAAGTCAAAGTCAGGCCAACCAGGCGAGTGACGACCAAGCAGCCGCTTCGGCCGCCACTGCAAACACGGCTACGTTGAATGCTAACCAAACGCTTTATAACTTTGCGGTGACTCACGGGACAACAACTGACCAGATTTATGCTTTGAATCCTGGTGTTACTGCACAAAACTATTCAAGGTTTGCAGGGCAAGCTTTGAAAATTAAGTAAGAGGAAATTTTAATCCCTATGACTCAAACTGCTCATTTTCAAGTTGCAATTGACGGTCCTGCATCGGCTGGAAAGTCCACGATTGCTAAGATTTTAGCGACTGATTTAAAGTATGTTTACGTCGATACCGGCGCGATGTATCGGGCCATTACTTTGGCGGCTAAACAGGCGGGACTTGCATATGAAGATGAGGCGGGGATTGTTGCCTTGTTACCGAAGCTTGAGATTGCCTTTTTACCAGGTGAACCAGTGCAACATGTTTTGTTGAACGGACAGGAAGTGACTGAAGAAATTCGTTCAACTGAGATTACGAACAATGTTTCCTTGGTTTCTTCCTATCAAGCGGTTCGAGCTGATTTGGTTGATCGCCAACGCGCCTTGACAGCTAAGCAACCGGTTATCATGGATGGCCGTGACATTGGCACAACAGTCTTGCCAGATGCTCAGGTGAAAATTTTCTTAATTGCCTCAGTTGATGAACGTGCTGAGCGTCGTTTTAGGGAAAATCAGGCCAAAGGCATGAATCCTGACTTGGAAATCCTAAAAAAAGAAATTGAAGAGCGGGATTATAAAGATTCTCATCGCGCCATTTCACCACTAACAAAGGCTGAAGATGCCTTAACGGTCGACACTACCGGTCAAAGCATTGACCAAGTCGTTGCCACTATCAAGCAAATTATCAAAGATCACCAGTAAGGTGGTCTTTTTATTTTAGAAAAATCTGTTAAAATAGAAAGTAATAGGGAAAGCAGTTCGTGTTTATGCGAAACATTTTTTGACGGAGTGTTTGGTCTAGTCCTAATTTTTTTAAAATTGGACTAGGAAAATCGGCTACTCTCTGATAGAATACCCTTATAAGTGCAAATTGTAGGAGGACGTTTGACGTCATGAGTGATACTAACAGCGAATTATTAGCAGCTCTGGAAAGTGCTGACCAAATTAAGGTAGGGGACGTCGTAACTGGCGAAGTGCTAGCAATCGATAACGATAACCAAGCAGTTATCGGTCTTCACACCGGAGAAGAAGGAGTTGTGCCAGCGCGTGAGTACTCTGACGATCGTAGCGTCAACTTGGCCGACGATTTGAAGGTCGGTGATACTATCGAAACTGTTGTTGTTTCGAACGTAACCAGTGACAAGGAAGGCGTTGCCTACTTGTTGTCAAAGAAGCGTTTGGAAGCCCGCAAGGCTTGGGAGTCATTGTCATTTAACGAAGGTGATGTTGTTGATGCTAAGGTTATCAATGCCGTTCGTGGTGGTTTGATTGTTGATGTTGCTGGTATCCGTGGTTTCGTACCTGCATCAATGGTTGCAGAACGTTTTGTTTCAGACTTGAACCAATTCAAGGGACAAGACATCAAGGCGGAAGTAATCGAAATCGACCCAGCCAAGGCTCGTTTGATTTTGTCACGTAAGGCTGTTGCAGCCCAAGAACGTGCCGAAAAGTTGGCTGAAGCATTCAGTCGTTTGACTGTTGGCGAAGTTGTTGAAGGAACTGTTGCTCGTTTGACTGACTTCGGTGCTTTCGTTGACTTAGGCGGCGTGGACGGATTGGTTCACGTTTCTGAAATTTCACATGACCGTGTTAAGAACCCATCAGACGTTTTGTCAAAGGGTGAAAAGGTTAATGTTAAGATTTTGGCCTTGGATACTGATCGTGGACGTATCTCACTTTCAATCAAGGCAACCCAGCCAGGTCCTTGGGATGAAGTTGCAGAAAAAGCCCCAGCCGGTACTGTTCTTGAAGGAACAGTTAAGCGTGTGAAGGACTTTGGCGCATTCGTTGAAATCTTCCCTGGTATCGAAGGATTGGTTCACGTTTCACAAATTTCACACAAGCGTGTTGAGAACCCAGCCGACGTTTTGAAGTCAGGTGACAAGGTGAAGGTTCAAGTGTTGGATGTTAAGCCAGCCGAAGAACGTATTTCATTGTCAATGAAGGCTTTGGAAGAAAAGCCAGCCAACCAACGTGAAGACCGCGATGACAACCGTGGCGCTTCACGAGCTGACATGGCAGCCTTCCAACAAGACGATGAAGGTGCCGCTACTTTAGGCGACATCTTTGGCGACAAGTTGTAAGATTTAAAAATAAAAAGGCTGGTTATCCAGTCTTTTTTTATTGGAAAGGAGCGGGAATATGGCAGCACCGATTGTAGCTGTAGTGGGTCGTCCAAATGTTGGCAAATCCACGCTATTTAACCGCATTGTGGGCGATCGAATCGCCATTGTAGAGGATATGCCAGGCGTTACTCGCGACCGATTGTATGCACGGGCGGAGTGGCTTAACTTTGATTTTAGGCTGATTGATACCGGTGGGTTGGAAATGGGAAATGCGCCATTTTTGACGGAAATTCGCGCCCAGGTTGAATTAGCTATTGATGAAGCCGATGTGATTTTGATGGTTGTTTCTGGCCGAGAAGGTCTCACAGCCGATGACCAGGCCGTGGCTAATTTGCTTTATGGTGCCGATAAGCCGGTTGTTTTGGCGGTTAACAAGGTTGATAATCCTGAAATGCGGTCAGATATTTATGACTTCTATTCATTAGGAATGGGTGACCCTTATCCCGTTTCTGGCTCACACGGCATTGGTTTGGGTGACGTTTTAGACGAAATCGTTAAGCATTTCCCAGACGAGGCCGCCGAACAAGACGATGATGCTGTCCGGTTCTCAATTATTGGTCGACCAAATGTTGGAAAATCATCAATCGTGAACGCCATCTTGGGCGAAGATCGCATGATTGTCTCCAACATCGAAGGAACGACCCGTGATGCCATTGATACACGTTTTATTACCCCTGATGGTGATGAGTTTGTGATGGTCGATACGGCTGGAATTCGCAAGCGTGGCAAGGTTTACGAAAATACGGAACGTTACTCGGTGATGCGGGCAATGAAGGCCATTGATGAATCGCAAGTGGTCTTGATGGTCTTGGATGCTAAAACTGGTATCCGTGAGCAAGATAAGCACGTTGCCGGCTATGCCCATGAGGCTGGGAAAGCTTTGGTAATTGTGGTTAACAAGTGGGATGCCATCGAAAAAGATACGCATACCATGACGGATTTTGAAAACTTGATTCGCGATGAGTTTAAGTTCTTGGACTATGCGCCAATTGTTTTTGTCTCAGCAAAGACTGGACAGCGCTTAGATCGTTTACCCGATTTGATTTTGGCCGTGAATGACAATCACCAAAAGCGTGTTTCATCATCAACATTGAATGATGTTTTGATGGATGCTTTGGCAACTAATCCGGCACCATCTGATAATGGTCGTCGCTTGCGTGTTTATTATGCTACTCAAGTGGCCATCGAACCACCAACGATTGTCGTCTTTGTCAACGACGTTGAACTGATGCATTTTTCATACCAGCGTTTCCTAGAAAACCAAATTCGCGCAGCTTGTGATTTCTCTGGAACGCCGATTAAGCTAATTATTCGACAACGGAAGTGACGTTTTATCGTCGAATGTTTCAATAGCCCTGAAATTCACTTGTAAATGTGCGGAAAACCGCAATTATGGCATGAAATTGGGCTTTAGGCCTACACATTTTAATTTACATGTGCTATCCTATCTTTATGGATGTTGCCACGGTAGCGTTCCCAAACTGCTAATGGTTGTTACACTGGCAGTTATTCTAAATTAATTATTTCGCGAGGAGAAAAGGAATGGCAAACAAGCAAGAATTAATCGATTCAGTCGCAATGAAGACTGGTTTAACAAAGAAGGACGCAGACAAGGCAGTTGCCGCTGTTTTGTCCTCAATTGAGGACGCTTTGAAGAAGGGCGAAAAGGTTCAATTGATTGGTTTTGGTAACTTTGAAGTTCGTGAACGCGCAGCTCGTAAGGGTCGCAACCCACAAACTAAGGAAGAAATCCAAATTCCTGCATCAAAGGTTCCTGCGTTCAAGCCTGGTAAGGCATTGAAGGACGCCGTTAAGTAAGCGAATCTTTTATTTTAAGCACACTCAACTGAGTGTGCTTTTTTGTTTGCACTTGATGGTGGAGTCTGACAGGAAGACAGCTTATTTAATTAAAAAAATCAAAATTTGAATCGGTTGCTATCGATGATGAACAATTTTACTTTTATAGCGATAAAACAAAGACAGTCTTGACTTAGAGTGAACTCCATGTCATAAGATAGTCTTATCAGTGACGGATAAATTCATTGAGGATGATAAACAATGATGACAGGCAACTATGACTGTGATACAACAAATTTATCCATACCATGTCTGATTTTACTTTTAAAACAGACAAGTTCATAATTAGTAAAAACGAGTATTAAGACGATGAAAGCAGCTATTTTTGTAAAACCAGGGCAAATTGAGATGCAAGAGGTTGATAAGCCAACAATTCAGGGACCGCGGGATGCTGTGATCAAGACGGTTCGGGCATCGGTTTGTGGTTCTGATCTTTGGTTCTACCGAGGAATTTCAAAGCGTACCAGTGGTACTCAGGTCGGTCATGAAGCCATCGGCATTGTTGAAGAGGTTGGTAGCGCAGTTACTAACGTGCAACCAGGCGATTTCGTTATTGCACCCTTTACTCATGGTTGTGGCCACTGCCAAGCTTGTTTAGCAGGTTTTGATGGTGACTGCCTCGATCCTGATAAGGGGGCTCAACCGGTTATCAGGCTGAATATATCGGCTTTAAAAATGCTGATTGGGCACTGGTTAAGGTTCCAGGCCAACCGACAGACTACAGTGCTGATCAATTGAAATCTTTGATGACCTTGTCGGATGTGATGACGACCGGTTATCATGCAGCCGCTACCGCCGAAGTCAAAGAAGGTGACACAGTTGTTGTCATGGGCGATGGGGCTGTGGGTCTTTTTGGAGGATTGCAGCCAAGCTCCGCTGTGCCAAGCGAATCATTTTGATGTTGCGTCATCAAGACCGGCAAGAACTGGGCAAAGCCTTTGGTGCTACCGATATTGTGGCCAAGCGTGACCAGGCTGGCATTGACCAGGTGATGGCACTCACGGGCGCCGGTGCGGATGCTATTCTTGAATGCGTTGGTTCAAAGCAGGCTGTGGCAACGGCTGTTCAACTTGGCCGTCCAGGGGCCGTTGTTGGTCGTGTAGGGATTCCTCAAGACCCAATGATGAACACCAACAATTTGTTCTGGAAAAATATTGGTTTGCGTGGAGGTATCGCTGCGGTGACCACGTATGACCGCGAGTTTTTATTGCAGGCGGTTCTTGATCAAGAAATTAATCCGGGCCAGGTCTTTACCAAGGAATTTGCTCTGAAGGATATTCAGCAGGCCTATGAGGCGATGGATCAGCGCGAGGCGATTAAGTCTCTTCTTGTTTTTTAGGTTTTTAATTATCTGCATAAAACCTTAGCCAATTCATTGGTTATAAAGGAGTATGATGAAAAAGAATAAAAAAATGATAGCGATTGCAGGCGTAGCAACCGCCATACTGGCCGTGCTGGCAGTCGGACTGACTGTTTGGCTGACTCGGCCAACCATGCGTTCTTCTAATACAAAGCCAACCGAAGCAACCGTCTTCTTTCATGGCTATGGCTCTTCTCGAAATGCCGAACAAACGATGAGTCGGTACTTAATTCAGCAAAAGTATTCGAATCGGAAGATTAATGCGACAGTTAGCAAAAACGGTCAGGTCAGCTTTAGTGGTACCGTGAAGAAGGGCGACCAAAATCCATTAATTCTGGTGCAGTTTAACGACAACCGGAATACTAACTTTGACAAGACTAATCAGTGGGTCACGAAGATTATGGCGGACTTGCATAATCAAGGGATTCAATCGGTTAATTTGATTGGGCATTCGATGGGAAACCTCGCCATTGCCTTTTATTTGAAAAATCACGTGCAACAAAGTGAACAGTTACCGGTTGTGAAGCGCCAAATTGCAATTGCTGGTCCCTTTAACTTCTTGCAGGATAGTCCAATACCAAAGTCGAATTTGAATTTAGCAGATCCTAGCAGCCACTCTGAGACTGATTTTAAAAAGGCGGCCTTAGCTGGTTTGGAGCAATATTACGAAAATAATCAGACCAAAGTGCTGAATATTTACGGTAATAGCATGGGCAAAAAGGAATCGGACGCAACCGTCACTAACAATGCGTCGAAGTCATTGAAATACTTTGTCCGTCAACCAAGCACCTATCAGGAAAAGTTATTTACTGGTAAGGATGCGCAACATTCAAAGCTGCATGAAAATCAGGATGTTAACAAGGTCCTCAAGCAGTTCTTGATGGCATAACCAATAGTCAATCTTAAAAACAGTCTTGGCAAAAGGCTGTTTTTTGCTTGTTTTTTTCTTGACTTGAAGTTCACTCCAAGGTGTTTAATGGTTATTGATCACAACACACAATGCTTGGTTTTGAAAGAAACCTAACTGAAGGAGATAAGAATGACAAAACAACGATTTGGGATGGTCTTGCCGATCACCTTACTCGCTTACTTTTTAATTTTGATGGATAATTCCATTGTTTTTACCAGTTCAACTGAGATTGGTCAAAGCCTAGACCTTTCACCTAATGCTTTATCGTGGGTTTCCAATGCCTATACACTGACTTTCGGTGGCTTTTTACTATTGTCGAGCCGGATCTCGGATTTGCTTGGACGTAAACGGATTTTTTTAATTGGTATCACCATTTTTGGATTGAGTTCTTTGCTGATTGGCTTGTCGGATAATGCCGCCTTCGTGATTGGACTACGGGCCGTCCAGGGACTGGGTTCTTCGATTATTGCGCCGACCACCTTGGCTTTGATGATGGATAATTACCAAGGACAAATGCGTGAACGAGCGATTGCTTACTATGGTGTTACAGCTGGGATTGGTGCCAGTCTTGGACTTTTAATTGGCGGTGGCCTCACCACTTTATTTTCTTGGGAAGCCGGTTTTTTGATTAACGTGCCGTTGACTTTATTATTGTTTGGGTTAACGGTACACTTTGTCCCGAATAAGGCGGGATTAAAGATAAAAATTGACTATATTGGTGCAATTCTGTCCGTCAGCGGATTAGCGGCTTTGATTGATGGTTTAACGAGTAACCAGTGGCTAATGATTTTATTGGGCATCATTGTTTTAGCTTGCTTTATTGGCTTTGAAAGTCGGCAAAAGCAACCAATGATGCCTTTAACACTATTTCACAATCGAATTCGTGCGGGGGCCTACTTGGCACGCATGCTCTTTATGATGGCCATGCTGCCATACTGGTTCTTTTTGCCCCCGGTTTGGCAAACCAGTTATCATTTTACGGCATTACAATCCGGGCTGGCCTTTCTCCCCTTAACATTCGTTCAGTTTGTGGTATCGTTGTCCTTGGGGAAGCTGACTGATCGTTTTGGCAATCAGTTAATCCTACTAGTCGGCGAGGGATTACTGTTCCTCGGTCTGCTGTTTACAGCCTTGTCAGCGGTTTCTTTGGGCTATTGGTTGGCTTTTGCCTTGCCAATGGTGGTGATTGGTATTGGGCAGGGCTTGGTCCTTGTGCCAGTGACATCGGCCGGCCTGCATCAAGCACCTGACGAACTGGCTGGTATTGCCTCAGGGTTGACGAACACTGCTCACCAAATTGGTGGCCCAATCGGCCTTTCTTTGATTGTGGCGACGGCGGAGAGCTACCATGGTCAAGTTGCGACAATGGCTTTCTTTACGGGAATTGCTTTTGTAGTTGTGGCCGCTTTTGTTGTGCGAAAGGTACAAAATGAATATTAAAGAAGCTGCGAAGGTGACTGGATTATCAAATGATACGATTCGCTATTACGAACGAATTGGGGTCATTATGCCAGTCCCGCGCAAGGAAAATCAGTTGCGTGATTTCACCGAGCGTAACATTAATCAATTGAAATTTGCTAAAACGATGCGCCACGCTGGTGTTTCCATTGAACGATTGCGTGAATATATTGGTATGGTTCTGGAGGATGATGACCAAACAATTCCGACGCGTAAAGCACTATTGCTAGAACAGGCAGAAGAGATGCAGGACCGCATTAATGAAATCCAGGCTGCTCATGATCATTTACTATATAAAATTGATCATTACGAAAGCCACATGCGCCAAGCGGAAAATCGTTTAGAGTAAGGCACTGAAATCGTTTTACGATTGGGAAATGTCTAATTTGTTGAGCCAAACTGAATTTTTAATCGATTAGAACGACTCTATTTGTCTCTTTGCTTTATTTGATACTTTCTTGAAAACTATTGGGTAGATGATTGACAGAGCGTTGTTTTATTGGTAAAATTTAATTACAATTTTCACATAGCTATATATTAGGAGGCACTTTAATGAAAGTTGCAGTTATTGGTTCAACGCACGCCGGCGTGTTTGCCGCTAAGCAGATTAAGGCAGACCACCCAGACGCTGAGATTCACGTGTTTGAAAAGAATCAAACAGTTTCTTTTTTGTCATGTGGAATCGCTCTTTGGATTGGCGACAATGTTTCATCAACTGACAAGATGTTTTATGAAACACCAAATTCAATGGCTAAGCAGGGTATTTCAATGCATATGCAAACGCTTGTTGAAGCTGCTAACTTAAAAGCAAAGACTTTGAACATCAAAGACTTGGTTTCTGGTGCTCAGTCAGAAGAAACTTTCGATAAGATTGTGATTACCACTGGTTCACGCGCAATTAAGCCTCGCATCCCTGGTATCGATTCTGACAAGGTCTTTGACTCAAAGACTTGGGACAATGCCAATGCCTTGAAGGAAGTAACTGAAAATGTTAAGCGGATTATCGTTATTGGTGCTGGTTATATCGGTGCTGAGTTGGCAGAACAATTGTCAGTCAATGATAAGGAAGTGACTTTGATTGACGGTTTGGACCGGGTATTGGCCAACAATACGGCCCCTGAATTTTCATCTGTTTTCCAAAAGGCCTATGAAGACCATGGTGTTAAGTTAGCCCTTGGTCAAATGGTTTCAGGATTTGAAGACACAGCTGATGGTATCAAGGTGACAACTGACAAGGGCACTTATGAAGCTGATATTGCCATCTTGGGGATTGGTTTCTTGCCAAATACTGCTCTGTTCCGTGACCAAGTAGACATGTTGCCAAACGGCGCTATCAAGGTAAACAAGTTCATGGAAACTTCTGCGAAGGATGTCTTTGCTGCTGGTGATTCAGCCACTGTCTTCTACAACCCCACCCAAAAGGATGATTACATTCCATTGGCAACTAATGCTGTTCGTCAAGGAATTTTGGTTGGTAAGAACATTGTCGAACCATCGTTGGCATATCAAGGCACACAAGCAACATCAGCCGTTGAATTGTACGAGTTAGCTTACGCTGCAACCGGTTTGACTGTTCAATCAGCAGCTCGGAAGGGTGTTGAAGCGGATTCTGTGACAATTTCAGAAGATTACCGTCCTGATTTCATGTTGTCAACGACGCCAGTTAAGGCCTCATTGACTTGGGAAAAGGGGACTCGCCGGATTGTTGGTGCTGCTTTCTTGTCAAAACATGACATTTCACAAGCTGCCAACGTGGTTTCATTGGCGATTGAAAACGGCATGACAATTGATCAATTGTCAATGACTGACTTCTTCTTCCAACCAAACTTCGGTCAACCAGTCAACTATGTTTCATCAGTTGCCATGGCTGCCGTTTTGAAGGCAAACAAGTAACAAGTAAAAAATTAGCTTGATTAAGCACCTAGGTGGAGTCTGGGTGCTTTTCTTTGAAAACACTTGCATAAAAATTCAAGACAGTGTAAGCTAGTGAAGTAGTAAATTTGAATATAGCGATCTGGGGTACCATTTTGGTTGAGAATTAAACCCATTGAACCTGTTAGGCTAAGACCGACGAAGGAAGATCCACACAAGTTTTTTTAAGACCACCCGTGTTGGACTCTGCCCAGGCGGGTGTTTTTTGATGCCTTTTTGTTCGCCCGGACGTAAAGGAGAGAATAATGAAACAAAAGTGGACGCTACAAAACGTGATTTTGCTGGCCTTGATCGGGATTATTTTTTCGGTCATTTATTGGATTATGGATCCGGTTTACCAGATTGTTAACAGTGGCTTGGCCGTGATTGGGTTGCAAGCCTTTACGAATGAAATCACCCTTGGTGTATGGATGATGGCCGGACCATTGGCTTCGTACATCTTAAAGAAGGTCGGTGCCGGCTTTATTGGCGAAATGCTTGGAGCAGCCGGTGAGATGTTCTTGGGTGGTTCTTACGGTGTCGGTACGCTTTTGTCTGGCTTTATTCAAGGAATTGGTTCTGAACTTGGTTTTGCTTTGACTGGTTATAAGAACTGGTTTGCTGGTCTTTGGTTGTCAACCTTGACTGGAACAGTCGTGACCTTTGCTTGGGACCTCTTTAAATCAGGTTATATTCACTACAAGCTAGGTTTGTTAGTTGCTTTGTTCATTGTTCGTTACCTATCAATTTTCTTTTTCTCAGGTGTCTTGGTACACTTGATTGCCAAGTTGTTAGATCGATCAAAGTTGTTGTCCCACGAATAAGGAGGACAAAAAATGGCAATAACTGCCAGAAACCTTACGTTGGCTTATCGTGACCAAGTCATCATTGATAATCTAAATTTATCTCTTGAAAAAAAGACCCTGACCCTCTTAATGGGGCCTTCCGGATCGGGAAAATCCACCCTGTTAAAGGCCTTGGCGGGTCTTTACCCACAATATGGTGGCCAAGTTACTGGCGAAATCGAAATTGATCAAAGGGTGATGACCACACTGAAAGCAAATGAAATAGCCAAGCGAGTGGCTTTGCTTTTTCAAAACCCTGATGACCAGTTTGCCATGCCAACGGTGCGGGAGGAATTTATTTTTGCACTGGAGAATCTCGAATTGGACAAGGAAGAAATTGACCAAAAGACGACTTGGGCATTGGAAAAGGTTGGTCTGACTGATTTTATCGATCGATCCTTTGTGACCCTATCTGGTGGGGAAATGCAAAAGGTTGCCTTGGCAGAAGTGTTGGCCCTGGGGGCCGACTATCTGTTGCTCGATGAACCCTTTGCTGCTGTTGATAGTCAGTCACGAGAAGATCTCCAGGTTTTACTAAAACAGCTTAGCCAAGAGGGCTATGGCGTTCTCGTTTCCGACCATGATCCAGCTGGTTACTTCGATAAAATCAGCCAGTTTTATCAGCTCAAAGAGAAGTCTTTGGTGTTGGTGCCTGCAAATGACTGGCACCACTATGATTACCAAAAGCAAACGGTGGTTTTAAAACCGGTTGTAGAAAGTGACCAGGTCGAAAAGGCTGCTTATCGCTTTGATAATCTACGAATACAAAACGGTGAACAGCTGGTCTTAGACCAGGATATCCTGCAAATCTTTGAACAGGGTATCACCTTGGTGACCGGTCCAAATGGAGTCGGGAAGTCTTCTGTTTTGAAGACGCTGGCTCGACTACACCGTTATGAGGGTTCTTTGACTTACCAGGAGCAAGAAGTCCGCGAGTGGAAACCGCGTTTTTACTTTGGCCAGGTCGGTTTGTTATTTCAGTCAGCCTCTGACCAGTTCTTAAACATCACGGTTCAAGAAGAACTTGACCAGGTGATGGAAAAAAGTCACCATGCTGATTTCTGGAAGAAGGAGGTCTTGGAACAGTGGCTGTCCGACCTAAACTTAACAGGCTTGAGTGACCGGTCGGTCTACACGCTTTCGGGTGGCCAGCAGAAGAAACTTCAGCTGCTGTTGATGCTAATTATGGCCCCACCAGTACTGCTGTTAGATGAACCACTAGCAGGCTTGGATGAGCAGTCGGTGGCAGTTGTTTTAAATCTGATTCAGACTTGTCAACAGGGGCTTGAACTGACCATTCTAGTTGTTTCTCACCAAACAAGAGACCTGGTCAACATTGTTGATCGTCACTTGCGCTATGATCAAACGGCCATGGCCTATCAAGAGGAGGTGCTCGTATGATGAACGCCACACAACGGCTGATTTTGGCTTTGGCGATTTCTTTGGAAATCTCTTTGACCCAATCAGTGACTCTAAACGTTGTTCTCTTTTCAGTTGCCTTTTTGCTATTATTAATTCGGCGCCAGCCCTTAAAGAAAATCGGGCTCTATGTGGCGATTGCCATCATTCCAGTTTTGGGTTCCTTTTGGTCCTTTTATCTTTATGGTCAAGGAACAGCAGCGCAAAACCTCCATTTTGGTTTAGTGATGGGCAGCCGAGTCCTCGTCTTTATCTTTATTGGGGCCTGGTTAACGATGGGCATGACCCCTTACGTCTTGTTAGCTTCTTTACGTCAGAATCTGAAGATGTCTGCGACCTTTACTTACGGCATTTTGGGGGCACTTAACTTTATGCCCCGCTTTAAGCAGGCCTTTTCTTCGATTCAAGCGGCGGGGATGATGCGTGGTGAAGTATTACGTTGGTGGCAGCCAACGCTTTATTTTAAGGCTTTGGTTCATGCCATTAAGTGGTCGAAGAACCTGGCTATGGCCATGACCTCACATGGTTTTCAAGAGGGGGCCAAGCGCTCAGCCTACCGGGATTATCCGATGGCCAAATCAGGCTGGGGGTTAATCGTTTTGATTTTGTTTGCATTGCAGGGAATCTTGTCTTTTTCTCACTACTAAGTAAAGCAGTAATCAGCTGACATATAAAAACGGCAAATTCGTCAAGAAAACGAATTTGCCGTTTTTTTAGCCTCTTTTTAAGTAAGACAGGATTTCTTTTTGCATGGCTTTCACAAAGGGGTCCTTCGTCGAGGAGGGATTAATTACTAGGCCAAGGTGACGGTAATAAGGTTTTTTAAAGGGATAAGCTTCGATTTCGCCTGAGAGCCTTGACAGGGCCAAGTCAGGTAGGATTCCCCAACCCAAACCGGCCTCAACCATGGCCAAAATCGACTGGTCATCAATCGAATAGTTGATGGCCTGAGGCTTAACCTGAAGTTCATCGAGGGCCGCCTTAGTATCGGAATCATAATCGGACCGTTGCAAGATAAAGTGCCGGTCTTCTAAGTCATCCTGGCTAATCGAAACGCCATTTTTGGGTGTGAAATCAGCCGGGGTAATGCACTTGATTTCATCATTGATCAGGGGCAGGGCATCCAGCCGACTAATCGTTGGCAGGGCCGAGAAGCCAAGATCAATCTTTCCTAGTGATAAGGCCTGTTCGATTTCGGCGAAGGAGCCTTGAATCAGCGTGATCTCAACTTGTGGGTACTTTTTAGAAAAGCGCCGGATGATGGTTGGAAGCCAGGCAATGCAAACTGATGAAATGGCGCCAATTCTGATTTGTCCACCTTGCAGTCCTTGAATCTTTGCAGCGGCTGAAAGAAGTTGCCGTTCCTCATTGAGCAGGCGTTCGACCATTGGTAAGAGGATTTGGCCGTTGCGGGTGACTTGCATCTCCGATCGGTTGCGAATTAGGAGGGGGATTCCTAGTTGTGCTTCGAGGTGCGAAATGGCGTGAGAAACAGCTGAAGGCGTAATGCTTAACTCGTCGGCAGCCTTCCGAAAGGAACCGCGTTCAGCGACTGTGGCAAAAATTTGGTAAGTAAAAGTTTTCATGATTTTTTCCTGATGAATGTTTTTAATTTTAAATTGAAAAAGTTTAGTTTTACTTGTTATAGCACCAAGTATAGACTATTAAGGTAAGATTGCAAAGGAGTATTATTCATGAATAATGAAACGGGCTTCGCCCGCACACTGTCTCACCGTCATGTGGCCATGATTGCCTTGGGCGGGACGATTGGGACCGGCCTCTTCTTAGGAGCCGGTTCCTCAATTCATCGGGCTGGGCCAGCGATTTTATTGGTTTATATCATTACGGGCCTGTTTGTTTTCGCAATGATGCGTGCTTTGGGCGAATTGTTAGTATCAGATGATTCAAAATCAGTTTTCATCGATTTTATGACCCAATACTTGGGAAAACGAGCTGGTTTTGTTTTGGGCTGGACTTACTGGATTGGCTGGGTCGTGATTGCCATGACCGAACTGACAGCGATTGGGACGTACATGCACTATTGGTTTCCGGATTGGCCTGTTTGGCCATGGGAATTAGCCTTTCTAATCGTGTTGTACTTTGTTAATACGATTGCGGTGAAGATATTCGGGGAAACCGAATTCTGGTTTGCCATGATTAAGATTGTTGCCATTGTTGCCATGATTATCACCGGACTGATTTTGGCTTTTGGCCATGTGAAAACGTCCATGGGCGTGACTCAGTTTTCGACATTGTGGTCGCATGGCTTGGTTGCCAACCATGGTCAGGGCCTATTATCGACTTTCCAGATGGCCTTCTTCGCCTTTTTGGGGGTTGAATTCGTCGGGATTACTGCCGCCGAAACGAAAGATCCGCTGGAAACGATTCCGCGATCTGTTAATTCGATTGTGATTCGAATTCTGATTTTTTATATCGGGGCCTTATCAGCCATCATGATTATTCAACCTTGGACCAACTACCAGGCTGGTGAATCACCATTCGTCCAGGTCTTTTCTGGTATTGGGATACAATCGGCAGCGGCCGTGATTAACTTCGTTGTTTTGACGGCAGCGGCTTCTGCTATTAACTCGGCCTTCTTCACAACCGGACGAATGTTGTATTCGTTGGTTGGTGAAAAATCACGCTTTAAGAAGTTAAATAAGAATGCCATCCCCCAATCCGCCATTAATCTGTCAACGTTGATTGTCGGTCTGGCCGTGGTGGTCAATTACCTGTTCCCAACCAAGGCCTTTACCCTCATTTCATCAATGGCTTCAGCCGCCTTTTTACTGATTTATATGGCCTTGATGGTCACACACTTGCGCTTTCGCAAGGTGACTAAGGGGCAGAAGAGCCATAGCTTTCAATTACCACTGGCACCCTTTAGTAATTACTTGACAATTGCTTTTTTAGCCTTAATCTTTGTTATCCTCTTGGTCACACCGGCGACGACGGTTACGACTTTGTTAGCCGCACTGTGGATGGTGATCTTAACCGTTATTGCCTTTTTTAAGTTGAAGAAAAATTAAGCTGAACCAACCAAAGCAACAGCTGCCTCATCCTTTTATGAACAGGGATGGGGTCTTTTTTGATTGGCTTAGAACTGACTGATTTATCAAAAGACAAGCTTAGAACTGTGATAAAATGGGAACAAGCGTGATTAAAGGAGTAGGATGTATGAAAATTGCAGTTGTCGGCCTTGGACACATGGGAACAGCCCTTGTTCAAGGACTAAAATTAGGTGGACACACGGTTTTGGGGTACTCATCAAATGCCAAAAAGGCAGAAGTCTTGCAAATTTCAGCAGTGACCAGTTATGAAGACCTGGTCAAGGAAGACTTTGATGTGTTGATGTTAACAGTACCGGCTAAGCTTGTAACAACAGTGTTGGCAAAAATCGTTGCCACCGGTCTTTCTGAAAAGGTGATTGTCCTTTCAGCTGCTGCCAGCGTGCAAAATACTGATTTACGGCTGGCAGCACCAAAGAATCCGGTGACGACCTTTATTCCAAATATTCCAGTTGCAGTTCAGGCTGGCACGATTGCTTTGGCCGCTAACGAATCGATTACGGAGCAAAATGCTCAGGTGGTTCATGATCTTTTGGGGTCACTGGGGGATGTCTTAGTTGTTAAGGAAGACCAATTAGCCATTGCCGGAACGATCGGTGGTTGCTCACCAGCCTTTATTGATGTCTTGATGGATGCCATGGAAGATGCTGCAGTGGCCAAGGGGATGGACCGAAAGCAAGCGGGAAAGTTGGTTGCTTCAGTAGTGGCTGGAACGGCGCAATTGGCGCAACAATCCGATTTGTCTGCCGGTGACTTGAAGGGACAGATTACATCGCCTGGTGGGACAACGATTCAGGGCGTCTTAGCCTTAGATCAGCACGGTTTCCGTAGAGCGGTCCATGCTGCCATTTTGGCAGCTGCCGGTAATTAAAAGCTCAGATTTTTTAATGAGTCAACGATAACTTGGGACCAAGAAGTAAAACTACTTCTTAGCCCCATTTTTTATGATTGAGGGAGAGAAAGATGCAAGCACTACCAGCAACAATTAAAAAAGTCTGGTACATCATGGAAGTCATTGGGGCAATTGTTATTTTAGCCGTTTACTTCGCTGGGAACTGGGCAGTACAACATTTTTTGAAGTTTTATTTACCTTTGTGGGCAATCTGGGGGCTCTTTTTGGTCATTGTGCTCTGGTTTCTCCTTGGCCTTTTATTGGTCCGTTATCGCTATGCTTTTTACCACTTTATGGTCAACGAAACGGATGTTGAAATTCAAAAAGGCTTCTTTTTCCGAACGCATACTGCCATTCCAATTGCACGGGTGCAAAACGTCGATTTGGACCAAGGCCCAATTTTGCGGTTGTTTAAACTACAACAGGTGCACATTTTAACGGGTGGGTCTGGTCATGAAATTGAGGCTTTAACGGAGGATGACGCTGAACAATTTAAGGACAAGGTCATGACGCTGGCTAGGGAGGCTCGTCATGAAGGCTAAGCACTTACATCCCCTTACTTTTATTTTCGATTTTTACGAACAACTAAAAAGCGTGGTGGCTTTAGGGTTGGCTGTTTTATTCTTTTTCCACTTTACTTGGTGGGAATGGGTCTTGCTTTTCTTGGCTCTGTTGCTTTGGTCGCTTTTAAGCTTCTGGATGAAGACCTATGAACTCACGGAAAGTGAACTGATTTATCGGTCAGGCATATTGGAACGGCAAGTTCGCCACTTGCCTTACCATAAAATTCAAAATATCCATCGAAAGCAATGGTTTTTCCTCCAACCATTTCATTTGGAGGACATTGCTGTTGATTCCGGGGGGAAGGGGGCCAAGAACAATCAGATTTCTCTCTTGGTTGTCCCAACCTGGGTGGCACTGGTTCTTGAACAAAAGCGCCAGGATGAAACGGCTAAACTGGCTATTTTGATTGAAGGCGCCAAAATTCAGGCACAAAAGGAAGAACCAGCGACACAGGAGCAAGTTGAGCAAGTGACCGATTCAGACCGCCAAGGGCAAGCATTTGCTTCTGCGCATAATCAAAAAACCGCTGATGGAAAGGACATCCTGCGACCAAATGGTTCTAACAGACTGGCTACCGATTCCTTTCGGGCTTCCATTCTTTCTTTGATTGTCTATGCGGTGACGACGCCGGAGGTCATCTTTCAATTCTTTATATTTCTGGGTGGCTTCATTCACTTAGACCAGCAAGGGATAGTCAGTCATTGGATTGAGCAGGAGTTGACCAATCACGTTTTGGGCCTGGGCGCTTTAGTGATTGCCTTGCTGGTGGTGGCGTTTGTTTTCATCGTGGTTGCTTTTAATGTTCTGCGAACGGTGATCTTGTACTTTGGCTTTGAAGTGCACCATGACGCAGGTCAGTTGACGATTGCTCGGGGACTTTTTGAACGACAAACGATGCATTTGTCAATTAACCGGATGCAAACGGTTGAAGTCCGCCAAAATGTTTTCAGGCAGTTGTTGGGCTTGGTAACCGTCAAGACACGGATAATTACTGACGAAAATGGTGAAGACAAGGTATCTAAAAACGTGCCAACCTTGATTCCGATGGTGAAATCAGGGGCTGTTGACCAATATTTGTCGCGATGGCTGCCTGATTTTCCCAGTCGGCCAATCAAAAAGACTGATAGCTCAACCTACCAAATTTTGACAATGATTCGTAACGGCCTTTTTTGGACGTTGCCGATCGCCACCGTCCTGATCTATGCTTTCAGACGCTGGCCAGTAGTTGCCTTGCTGGTCTTGATTGTGTTGGCTTTCGTAGTTGGTACCGGCTGGTATAAGGGGCAGGCGACAACCGCCCAAGTGGTTAACCGACAGGTCCTTGTTTTAAAAACGGCGAAGAATTACGAAACAATCACGACCTATATCGCCTGGGATAAGATTCAGTCGTTGTCGATTAAGCAAAGTTGGTGGCTAGCTCATCAAAACCGGCGAGCCCACCTTGCCGTGGTAGTTCGCACTGATGCTAATACAAAGGTCTTGACTGCCCGCTACTTGCCAATGAAAGAGGTGCAGTCCATTTTTGATTGGTACCAATCACTTAGCTAACAGTGTCTTAGTTGCCAAAATTAGTGAATAAAAAGTTGCTCAATTGTCAGGTTTGCTTGTAGGTGCTTGAAACACGATTAAATGATAAAATTGTGCTGATTTTTGGTCAAAAGAAAAAGAGTCGAGAATACAATCCTGTATTTTCGGCTCTTTTCAATTGGTGCGGGTGTACTTTGCTAATTTTAGTAGTGATGTGTTTTGACTACCGCCTGCGCTTGATCAACACTTGCTGGCAAAAAGGTGTCAAATTGACTCCAGAAGTCTTGGTCAAATTGATTGACGATGTCTAAGGCCTGTTGTAATTTTTTTTCACCAGCCTGGGTTAATGATAGGGCTTTTGAACGTGGATTTTTTTTACCAGGATAGCGGTCTAAAAGATCTTCACGGCTGAGCTTAGTAATGATGGCTGAAGCGGTCATGGCATCGACGTCTGCTGCCTTAGCCACCATGATTTGAGTAACTTCGGTATGTTGGATACTGAGACCATGGACAGTAGCGAGAATTTGAAATTGGGGGTGGGTCAAGTCAAGTTCTCGTAGACGGTATTTCATTTGCCGGAACCAGTCAGTATATAAGTTGAAGAATTTCTGATTGGTTGAATCCATGTAGCGAGAAAGTGCAGTAGTTTTGACAGGGCTCATGGGGACCTCCTTATTGTTAGCATCAATATTATAAGTATACTTATAATATAACTGATTTTACAGCAGGTGGCAAGTGTTCACAATCAACTTTTTCACACGGATTTTAATTTCCGTGCTATACTGCCTTTGTGATAAATAAAGTTGGGGTGCCCTGAGCTGAGATTATACCCATTGAACCTGATGCCGCTAGCACGGTCGCAGGAAACTTCGAAAACGGATTTAAATCCTCATGATGTTGCCTTTTTTGGTCATCGTTAGTAGGCATAAGTCCTCAGCTCAGGCTGGGGGCTTTTTATTTTGTCTAAATGGCAACGACCGACACCACCGTCTGCCAAAATAAAGTGATGATTGAGGAGAAAAAATGACGAAGACGCTGCCGTTTTCTAACCGCTTGATGCAAGTGATGGAAGAACACAAGGCTAATTTTTATGCCAATCCCTTTATCCAAGCAATGATTGCTGGTGAAGTTAATTCTGAGGCACTGCTCTACTACGTGCAACAAGATTATCGTTACCTGGGTCACTATTTGCCACTGTATGAACAGGTTTGCCAGACACTAACCGGTCAAACAATTGATGCTGAAGTGGCTGATGACGATCGTGAAGGTGCTGCCCATAAGATTTTGTTGGACTTGGCTCAAACCGACGACAAGAGTATCCAAGCAGGCAGGTACCCAAATTTAACGGTTACGGACCAGTATGTTAACCATATGGCTAAAGCAGTTGAAAAGGATCCATTTATCGGCTTGGTTGCCCTAACTGCCTGCCCCTATGACTATGCTTATTTGGCTGATTTGTTGATTCGTGATGGGCTAATCAAGCCAGATAACCCATTTATACCATGGGTTGGCTATTACCGTGGGCTTAATAAGGGTTTGACGCGACCATCTTGTCACTGGTCAATCAGACGGCCGAACATGTCAGTCCCGAAGTGCAAGAGGAGGCTTTGGCTGCTTTTATCCAATCAACAAAGTATGAAAATCAATTCTTCTTACAGGGAATGGAGGCAACAAGATGATTGATGCAAACCAATATCCGACAGGATTGACCATTGCTGGGTCCGATTCTGGGGGTGGTGCCGGCATGCAGGCCGATATCAAGACCATGCAGGCTTGCAAGACTTATTCCGCGGTCGTGGTGGCCGGGTTAACAGCGCAAAATACACTGGGGGTCCAGGGGGCTTATCCAACTGATTTGGCCGTAATTGACCAGCAATTTGCCTCGGTGATGGCTGACTTTGACGTCCGCGCAGCGAAAACTGGAGCGCTCTTTGATGAAGCTCGCGTTCTGCAGGTGGCTAAAAACATTCGTCACTACCAACAAAAGAATTTGGTGGTTGATCCGGTGATGGTTGCCAAGGGTGGGGCCAGCTTGCTCGACTCAGCTGGGATAGCGGCCTTGAAAAACCACTTGCTGCCATTAGCTACGCTGTTGACACCAAATCTCCCCGAAGCCGAACTCTTAGCCGATATGAAAATCAGTACTCGTGATGACATGGTCACGGCTGGTCAAAAGATACAAGCATTGGGCGTTCCAAATGTTATCGTTAAGGGTGGCCACGGTGAAGGTGCCGTCATTTATGATTATGTTTTATTGGAAAACGAAGTCGGTTTTTGGCTAGAAGGACAAAAGGTTGAAACGTCAAGCAAACACGGGACAGGGGATACCCTCTCAGCTGCAATTACGTCCTTTTTGGCTCAAGGTGATTCTTTGCGCAAGGCCATCGAAAAGGGCCACCGCTATATGAACGCCATTATTGGTCAGCCGTTAGTTATTGGTCACGGCCATGGTCCTTTGAACCATGGGCAGTGGTCGGATCCAGCAGATGAAGGAGGAAAAGATTATGAATTTTGATCCGACGTCATTAATGGTTTATCTTGTTGTTGGTAGCCAAAACGTCAACGATGATCCCAATGAAGTGATTCGCGTGGTTCAAGCGGCCTGTGACGCCGGCGTCACTTCTGTTCAGTACCGAGAAAAGGACCACTCGAAGTTGAACCAAGCCGAAAAAGTGGCATTGGGACAGAAAATCAGAAGTATTACGAAAGCAGCCAATGTTCCTTTGTATGTCGATGACGACCTGCCATTGGCACTGGCCATCCAGGCGGATGGTCTGCATGTTGGTCAGGGCGATACCCCAGTGCAAGAAATTCATCAGGTAGCTCCTGGTTTACTACTTGGGTTATCCGTCCATGACTTAAAAGAGCTGGCTGCCAGTGAAGCTGATTTGGCAGTCGTTGATTACTTGGGTGTTGGCCCCGCCTTTGCAACGACAAGTAAGGAAGAAGTGAAGGAGGCCATTGGTCCAAAAGGTGTCTTTTCGGTTGCGTCAAAAAGTTCGTTACCGGTTGTGGCCATTGGTGGTATTCAAGAAGACAACTGTCAGGAATTGGCGGAGTTGCCGATTGCCGGTGTTGCCGTGATTTCGGCCATTACTGCTAGTGATGATATTCAACGCAGTGTTCAAAAATTACGAGGAGTGACAAAATGAGCCAAACAATTTTAACTGCTGTTCGCACTAACCAACCCATCGTCTTGAACGTGGCCAATAGCGTTACCCCCCAATTGGTGGCCAATGCCATTGCCTATATTGGAGCTTCACCAATTATGCTGGAAGATCCGCTGGATGCTGCTGATTTGACAAAAATTGCCAATGCCGTGACCTTGAATTTGGGTTCAACTTCCGCCAATTCACAAAAAGTGATGATTAATAGCGGGCAGACAGCGAACGCGTTAGGCCTCCCTGTTGTTTTTGATCCGGTTGCCGTTGGTGCGACGCCACTACGATCCAAGCGTGCCAAGGAACTTTTGAAAACAGTTAAAGTGAGCATCGTACGTGGTAATCTTGGTGAGGTCGCAACCTTGGCTGAAGTGAAATGGGAAAGTCATGGCATTGATGCCGGCCGAGGTACGGCTGACCCAATTGAAATTGCCTTGAAGGCGGCCCAAAAACTGGATGCTGTTGTGGTCGCCACTGGGGTTCATGACTTAGTTTCAGACGGCCAGACCGTTTACCAGATTGATAACTCGGCAAGCCAATTGGCAACCAATGTTGGCATGGGGGACGCGCTTGATGGTTTGCTGGGCGCCTTTGCTAGTCAAAGCATGGCGTTGGATGATTTAGCCTATGCGACGGCGGCGCTGCCCGTTGCTGGTGAATTGGCGTTGGCAGAAGGTGTCGCTGGTCCTGCTGATTTCTTGAACAAGATGCTCGACCAGTTGGGCAACTTGACGGATGAAAAGCTCCAAGGGCAAATTCACCTGCACCAAGTCCAGTGATGATTTTGGCTGTGATTGCCAGTTATGCGAGTAAAGCGGACTACATGAAGGGCTCCGCATCTTGCTGTGTCAGTTGATTGCTGGATAGGCAAGCCAACCGGCCTGCACGAGGGGTCCCTCAGCATGCTGTGTGAGAATGCCTGCTGTCTACTAGGCGCGAGTAGGGCAAAACCGCCCGTCGTCAGCGTCGCAGTAAGCTTTGTCAGTGTTCATCA
This sequence comes from Fructobacillus americanaquae, assembly GCF_024029775.1. Classification (GTDB taxonomy): domain Bacteria; phylum Bacillota; class Bacilli; order Lactobacillales; family Lactobacillaceae; genus Fructobacillus; species Fructobacillus americanaquae. The sequence goes on along the minus strand of NZ_CP097122.1, from coordinate 229,721 downwards.
CACTCGCGATTGTGCCTACCGGGCTTTTATGCTAGGATTAGTCTATTAGCAAAGCCACATGAGGAGAAATGCGCATGCCATTAATGAAAATTGACTTGATTAAGGGGCAGTACGAACCCGCAGAAATTAAGAATATCATGCAACTGTCTTTTGACGTTGCCAAGGAAACGTTGTCATTACCAGACCGTGACCGTTTCCAAATCGTGACGCAACACGAAGACTATGAAATTAATTTTCAAGATGTTGGTCTTGGCTATGACCGTTCAGACAAGGTTTTGTTCTTTACGGTATTGTCAACGCCACGTCCAGTGAAGGCCAAGAAGGAATTCACGAAGTCATTGGTGGCCGTCTTGGCTGATAAAGCCGGCGTTCGCCGGGAAGATGTCATTATCTCCTTTATCAGCAACCACGCTGAAGACTGGTCATTTGGTGAGGGAAAGAATCATTTCTTGAACGGTGACCTTTAATAAAATTAGCTCGCTAGCACTGAGTGTTAGCGAGCTTTTTTGTTAAAATCAGCTATTGTTAACTACTGGCCAATTGCCCGTCGCTGCCGTAATGATCAAGAGTGGTATATGGAAAATTGACAGATGGGTTTTGTTCCTCTAAAATGGATGCACAAACCTTTCAGGGGGTTTAAGTCGAGCAAACAGGCTATTTAAATTACAAATGGTCTGCTTGTATGTTTAAAAAGGAGTTCTGTCAAAAATGGAAAATTTTACATTTAAGAACACAACTGATATTCGTTTCGGGAAAGATCGCTTGGACACTGAATTGCAGGCTGCTATTGCCCAATTTGGTCAAAAGGTGCTCGTAACCTACGGGGGTGGTTCAATTAAAAAATCAGGTCTGTACGAACGCGCGATCAAGGCGCTGGCAGGTTTGGATGTGACAGAATTGTCTGGGATTGAGCCCAATCCAAAGATTGCCTCAGTCCGTGAGGGACAAAAATTAGTGAAAGACAACGATATCGATGTCATCTTAGCCGTTGGTGGTGGGTCTGTTATCGATGCTTCAAAGGTCATCGCTTCTGCCAAGTTCTATGACGGCGACCCTTGGGACTTGGTTTTGGATTCCAAGAAGCGCTTTGCCATTGACCAGTTGCCCGTTGTCGACATTTTAACGTTGGCGGCTACCGGAACTGAGATGAACACTGGTTCTGTGATTTCCAACCCAGAAACGAAACAAAAGTTGGGAACCGGTGGTCCGAATACACCGGCCGTTTCCTTCCTGGATCCAAGTTTGACGTTCTCAGTTTCAAAGTGGCAAACGGCAGCCGGATCAATTGATATCTTTAGTCATTTGACGGAACAATACTTTGACCAAAAGGGTTACGAAAACGATGTTCGCAATGGCTTGATTGAAGGGATTATGCGGACTGTGATTAAGTGGGCGCCAGTTGCCTTGCGTGAACCCGATAACTACGATGCTCGAGCTAATTTGATGTGGGCCTCAACCATGGCTTTGAACGGCTTGCCACGGACAGGCAATGTCAATTCATGGTCAGTGCACCCAATCGAACACGAATTGTCAGCTTATTATGACATCACTCACGGTGTTGGCCTGGGAATTTTGACGCCACACTGGTTAGGCTTTATCTATTCAGAAGAGACAAAGCCTTATTTTGTTTCCTTGGGACGGAATGTCTGGGACTTGACGGGGGATGATGATACTGTTGCCACCCAGACAATCGCAAAGACCCGGGAATGGTTGGCTAGTCTTGATGTACCAACGACATTGCCTGGTGTTGGCATTGAGACGGACCAGGACTTTGATGCCATGGCTAAGAGTGCGGTTCAAGTTAATCACTTGGATCAAAATGCCTTTGTGAAGATGACGACGACAGACGTCCGCAACCTCTTGGAAGCCTCAATGAAATAAGAGAACTGATTTGCTGGGAGGCGAGCTTTCCTCGACCAACTATCAAATCGCGACCACAGCAAAAGAACCAAAGATCGACAATTTGTCGTATCTTTGGTTCTTTTTGTTCGTTTCATGTAGGTCGAGGGTCTTTGTTAAATCTTTAGCGGTTATACAAATAGGTCTTAGCTTCGTATGGTCGCAATTTGAGACCCAAGTCATCTTGGTAATTGCTGATGAGCAACTGGGCATCGGCAGGAACGGGGTAATCGCGTTCTAGGTACTGGTCGGTGAAGTTGTTAATAATCAAGAGTTCTTGGTCGTCACCAATTCGCTTGTACGCGTAGACCTGGTCATCGGCCGGGTCAATCAATTCGTAGTGACCGGTAGTAATGAGGTCAAGGTCATGGCGGAGCTGAATCAGCTTTTGATAGTGGTAAAAGACCGAATTATCGTCGGCCAAAGCAGCGGTCGCATTGATGGTCTCGAAGTTGTCATTCAACTTCAGCCAAGGTGTACCGTCGGTGAAGCCGGCGTTTTTTTCCGGCCGTCCACTGCATTGGTGTCCGCGCGTTATCACGTCCCTTATAGTGGACGTAATCGAGCATGGTGTCGTTGTCAACTAATTTTTCCTTGTCGACAATGAACTTCCCACCGTTGATAATTTCGATATCATCGAAATCGTCCCAGCCCAGGTTATAGGCATTAGTTATCCCCAATTCCTCACCCTGGTAGATGTAAGACGTTCCCTGCATGAAGTGCAAAAGGGTGGCGAGCATCTTGGCTGAAACTACTCGGTATTCGGCAGAATCGTTCCCAAAGCGGCTGACGATGCGAGGCTGATCGTGGTTATCCCAGTAAAGGGTATTCCAGCTATTGCCCTCCAGTTCCGTTTGCCACTTGCTCAAGTTGTCCTTGAGCTTGACCAATGAAACCGGCTGGTTATCCCACTTGCCCAGTGCTGGGTTGGGGTTGTCATCAAGACCCATGTGCTCGAACTGGAAGACCATGTTTAGTTTGCTGCCGTCGATGCCAGCATACTTGCGGGCATGTTTAATGTCGACACCAGAAGTTTCACCAACGGTCATCAAATCAGCATTGTTCAACACCTTTTGTCGCATTTCCCGCAAGTATTCGTGCACGTGAGGGCCGTTAGCGGTCAATGAAACCGGATTAGCGTAGGTATTGCCGTCGGGCAATGGTGCATCCGGCAATCCACCTGGCTTTGAAATCATCGAAATCACGTCCATCCGGAAGCCATCGATTCCCTTGTCGACCCACCAGTTCATCATTTGATAAACTTGGTCGCGGAGTTCGTCATTTTTTCCAGTTCAAATCAGGTTGGCCCTCAACGAAGAGGTGGAGGTAGTATTGACCACTTTTTTCGTCAAACTTCCAGGCTGAACCCGAGAAGAAAGAGGACCAGTTGTTTGGTTCATGACCATCAACGGGGTCGCGCCAAATGTAAAAGTCGCGCTTGTCATTATCCTTGCTTGACCGGCTTTCGATAAACCATTTGTGCTGGTCAGATGAATGGTTGACCACCAAGTCCATCACGATTTTGATATCGCGAGCGTGTGCAGCGGCCAATAAATTATCGAAGTCCTGCATCGTCCCAAATTCTGGGTTGATGGCTTGATAATCCGAAATATCATAGCCGTTATCCTTGTTGGGTGATTGGTAGATTGGATTGAGCCAGATCACGTCCGCTCCTAATTTGGAAACCTAACTCAGACGCTCCTGAATACCCTTCAAATCACCAATCCCATCGCCGTTCGAATCCTGAAACGAACGAGGGTAAATCTGATAAACGACGGCCTTTTGCCACCATTTAATCGCGCTTGTTGTCATTTAAAAACCTCCAATTTGTTTTTCGGTTGAAAATTGAATCTACCACGCCATTATAAAGAAAATCAGCTGTGAAATAAAAGGGGTTCGAACTTTAAAAGCTTACTTTTCGTTGATAAGAGCGGTATAATTTTAGACATCAAATGAGGAATCTTGGAAGGAGTTTCAGTGTTTAAAAAGAAGTTGTTTTGGGGCATTCTGGTTGCGCTAGTGGCAATCGGGGTGGTCTTTTATCTGGTTGGTGCCAAAATGAGTCCAACCTTGTCCGAGCAGAATGGCCAGCGACCAAAGGAGGCCACGGTCTTCTTTCACGGCTATGGTTCCAGCCGCAATGCCGAAAAGTCGATGAGCCAGTACTTGGTGGACCATGATTATTCCAACCGACGAATTAATGTAACGGTTGCCAAAGACGGCACAGTCACCATGGATAAGACGATTGCCCCCGGTGACAAAAATCCGATTATCTTGGTCCAGTTTGATAACAATAAGAGCCAAGACTTTAACCAAACGGCCAAGTGGGTCACGACCATTATGACCAAGCTGAGTCAGCAAGGAATTCGGTCCGTCAACCTGATTGGTCATTCGATGGGAAATATGGCGATTGCTTTTTACCTGATGAATGCAGCTGATAATGGTCACGACCTGCCGAAGGTGGTCCGCCAAATCTCGATTGCCGGGACGTACAACGGGCTGATTTTAGCTAACCCGCAGTCAAATTCACCGTTAAGTGCCGAAGGTGAGCCGCAAACGAAGACCGAAATCTTTAACCGCTTAGCGGGTCTGACGGCTTACTATCAAAACCACTCGACGAAGGTCTTGAATATCTACGGTAATTCGACTGGTGGTTCCGCCTCTGATACGACCGTTTATAACAATTCGTCCAAGGCCTTGAAGTACTTTGTACGTCAGCCAAGTACTTATCAGGAAACGCTGATTGAAGGGGCAGGTGGTCAACACTCAAAGCTTCATGAAAATCAGACCGTTGATCAAGACATCTTAAAGTTCTTGCAAAATTAATATAGATAAAATAAAAATGATTGTAGCCATAGGGGCTGCAATCATTTTTTGCTTTCATCATTTCGTCGCCAGTGTACTCAGCATCAGCGAGGCGAGGGCGAGGAAGAGTTAGATTAATAGTCAGTTAGGACAACGTAGTCGACTGTCTTAAGGCTGTTCAAATCACGACCACCGGCATAAGAAATCGCTGACTGGATGTCTTCTTCCATTTCGGTCAAAGTGTTTTGGATAGGGCCCTTGTAAGGCACCAACAACTTGCGACCTTCCACATTGTGGGAGTGACCCTTTTGGTAAGCTGAAGCAGAACCAAAGTAAGCCTTGTAAGTCTTGCCATCCTGTTCAATCAAGTCACCAGGCGTTTCATCGTGACCGGCAAACATTGAACCGACCATGACCATTGTTGCGCCAAAGCGAATTGACTTAGCGATGTCGCCGTTGTGGCGGATACCACCATCGGCGATGATTGGCTTAGTGGCTACCTGGGCGCATTGGGCGATGGCGGCTAATTGCCACCCATTGGTTCCAAAGCCAGTCTTGTCCTTGGTGATGCAGGCCTTACCAGGTCCGATTCCGACCTTGGTTGCATCGGCACCGGCAGCTTCGATTTCAACGATGGCTTCTGGTGTTCCCAAGTTACCAACAATCAAGAAGGCATCTGGCAAGTTTTCCTTAATATAAGTCACCATCTTGATGACATAGTCGGAATGACCGTGGGCAACATCGATGGTGATGTAGTCCGGTGTGATTTGTGCTTCCTTGAATTGATCAATTAAGGCGTATTCGCCATCCGTAATCCCAAGACTAATGGACGCAATCAAGCCCTTAGATTGGATGTTTTGAACGAAGTCAAAGCGCGTTTCGGGTTGGAAGCGGTGCATCACGTAGAAGTAGCCATTGGAAGCTAACCATTCGGCCAAGTTTTCATCGATAACCGTGGCCATGTTGGCTGGCATAACGGGCAACTTGAAGGTGTGGTTTCCAAGAGTTACAGAAGTATCGGCTTCAAGGCGAGACTTCAAGACTGATTTTTTAGGTAAAAGACGAATAGCATCGTAATCAAAGGTTTTCATAACATAATCTCCGTTTCTGCTGGTGCTTTAGTCTAGCAAGACTAGATTAAAGCAATATCAGCAAAGAAAAAGGCGACAGAGCTTGCAGTCCGACCATACCGGTCAGGCCGGCAGGACACTGTCGCCAAGTAGTTCTTTAGTTGCTTTCCCACAAATCAGTTAAGACGTTTGTGGCATCGCGGTCTGGACCAACGGCAAAGGTTGCCAAAGGCAAGTCAACGATTTCGCACACGCGCTTCAAGTAGTTGCGAGCGTTTTCAGGCAAGTCCTCAAGTGACTTGGCCTTGGTGATGTCTTCTGACCAACCAGGCAATTCTTCATAAACTGGTTCGCAGCGTTCCAAATCAGCTTCGGAAGCAGGGTAGTGGTCGATGACCTGGCCATCCAACTTGTAGTGTGTGGCCACCTTAACGGTTTCAAAGCCAGACAAGACATCCAAGCAGTTCAAGGAAAGCTGTGTCAAGCCAGAAACACGCTTGGCATGACGCAAAGCGACCGTGTCCAACCAACCGATTCGGCGGGGACGACCCGTGACAACGCCATATTCGTGGGCGACGTCGCGGATGGTATTGCCAACTTCATCGAACAATTCAGTTGGGAAGGGACCTTCACCAACACGAGAGCAATAGACCTTGGCAACACCAACAACTTGGTCAATCCGGTTTGGACCAATTCCGGCACCGACGGCAGCACCACCAGCAATTGGGTTAGACGATGTAACGAATGGATAAGTACCATGGTCGATGTCCAACATGATGCCCTGGGCGCCTTCGAACAAAACGCGCTTGTCGTTGTCCAAAGCTTCGTTAATTAAATAGGAAGTGTCGGCCACAAAGGGACGCAACTTTTCGCCGTATTCCTTGTATTGGTTGAAGATTTTATCAAAATCAAGGGGTTCGCGGTCATAAACCTTGGTCAAGAACAAGTTCTTCACCTTCAGTGCTTGCTTTAAGCGCTTTTCCAAAACCTTTGGTTCAAGCAAATCAGCAATGCGGATCCCAATTCGATCCAACTTATCCTGGTAGGCAGGTCCGATTCCCTTGTGGGTCGTTCCAATCTTTTCTTCCTTTAAACCTTCTTGCAAAGCATCAAAAAGGGGATGATAAGGCATAATCACTTGGGCTCTTGAAGAAACCTTCAAGTTATGAACGGTGACACCGTTTTCCTTTAAATAGTTAATTTCATTAAATAGTGTTTCTGGGTTGACCACAACACCGGTACCAATTACATTGGTAACCTGATGCAAGAAAATTCCTGAGGGAATCAACTGTACGTGGAGTTTTTTACCATCGATGACCAATGTATGGCCAGCGTTGTCGCCACCCGCGTAGCGGACAACGAAGTCGGATTTCTGACTGAGAAAGTCTGTAATTTTACCTTTTCCTTCGTCACCCCATTGGGCGCCGGCAATCACGATTGAAGACATGGTTTACCTCTTTTATCATTTATTGGCCTTTTTCGACCACAGGCAAGTATACGGGGAAATGTTCATAAAATCAAGATCGAATCAGGAAAAAAAACGGTTTTAATGTTCGGATTCTGCATAAAAATTATTTATTTAATAAATAGTTCGTATTTATCCCTAAATTTTTGTATAATACATGTGCACGTTTGATAAAAAAGGAGAGTCAAAATGTTAGACCGTTATAGTCGACCAGCCATGCGTGAGATTTGGTCCTTACAAAATCAGTACCAAACTTGGTTGGATGTTGAAATTGCCATTGATGAAGCCTGGTCAAAGTTGGGTGAAATTCCAGCCGAAGATGTTGAAAAGATTCGTCAAAATGCCACCTTTGATGTTGCCCGCATTGAAGAAATTGAGGCGGTCACCCATCACGACATTGTTGCTTTTACTCGAACAGTTTCAGAATCTTTGGGGGCTGAAAAGAAGTGGATTCACTTCGGTGTCACGAGTACGGACGTTGTTGACACTGCTTATGGTGTCCGTCTGAAGCAGGCTAACGCCATCTTAGAGCAAGACCTGGAAAAATTCATTGCAGTTTTGAAAAAAAAGGCAATTGAACATCGGGATACGGTCATGATTGGTCGGACACATGGGGTCCAAGCTGAGCCAACCACTTTTGGTTTGAAGATTGCTCGTTTCTATTCTGAAATGGAGCGGAATTTGGTTCGATTCAAGACGGCAGCCCGAGGTGTCGAAGCTGGTAAAATTTCTGGTGCTGTGGGAACTTTTGCTAACATTCCACCTGAAATTGAACAGTATGTCTGCGAACGCTTAGGCTTGCATGCACAAGAAATTTCATCACAAGTTTTGCCACGGGATTTGCATGCCGACTACATGGCGACATTGGCCTTGATTGCTTCTAGCATGGAAGGGTTTGCTGTGGAAATTCGGTCATTACAACGCTCCGAAATTCATGAAGTTGAAGAAAAATTTGCCAAGGGTCAAAAGGGCTCATCAGCAATGCCACATAAACGTAATCCAATTGGTTCGGAGAACATCTGCGGTTTGGCACGCGTCGTTCGGGGTCAAATGTTGACTGCCTACGAAAACATTCCTTTGTGGCATGAACGGGATATTTCACACTCTTCAGCCGAACGGATGATTTTGCCAGACAGCACATCCTTGTTGGACTATATGTTGAACCGTTTTATGAAGATTATCGATACCTTGACTGTCTTCCCAGAACGAATGAAGGCCAACATGGATTTGACATATGGTTTGATCTATAGTCAACGTGTCTTGTTGAAGTTGATTGAGACGGGGATGGCCCGGGAAACTGCCTATGATTTGGTTCAACCGTTGACAGCACGGTCATGGGATGAAGGCCGATCATTTAAGGAGTTGGTTGAAGGGGATCCAATAATTAGTACCCACTTGTCACAAGCACAAATTGATGACGCCTTTGACTATCATTATCACTTGAGCCAAGTTGCCGCCATTTTTAAGCGCTTGGGTTTGGCTTAGTAATCATTCATATTCTAAATAATTCGTATAGTAAGTGAAATTTTCAGTTTTTTAGCTGTGGGTTTTACTTTCTTTTTATTTAAACTAAAAAAATAAATTGTTTTGGATTCTAAAAAATAGGTATTTTTGAACTTAAAAAAACGTTAAGTTTGTTATTTAGAATGATATTACGAACAATGTTTAGAAAAATATATGCCATATCATCAGAATTTTAACAATTCTGTGTTTTTAAGAGTTGATATTTATGGGGTTCTGGCTTAAAGCGTTTAGTACATAGATAATACTTTAGTATTGAAGACTGCCAGAATCATTCAAAAAAACAATGTCGTTTTATTATAATTATTTGAAATTTAAGCTATAATTACCTTTGTACTATGATATTAATATGTCTTGGAGGCGTTGAATTGGATACTAGAAAAAATAAATTTCAAGAAGAAAAGCATTTTAAAATGTACAAAGCTGGAAAGCAGTGGCTGGTGGCAGGGTTGGCAACGTTTGCTCTCATCGGGACGGCCCAGATTGTGTCAAATAATACAGTGCTTGACTTTGGGCAGAGCATTACAGCCCATGCCGCTGATACGTCGTCGAACTATTGGTTTGGTCAAAATACTGAATATTACAAACGTTATGCTGAGACACCTAATCAATCGTCTGTACCAAAAAGCTCCCAAATGACGTGGGGTTACGCATCTACCGAAATTCCACGATTGGCAAATGAATCAAATTTTCAATTTTCTGGTTTGAGTTATGATCAATCAACTGGTAAATATACTTTAACGGCTACTTTGAATGTTCCGTTGTTAACAACTGGTGGTTCTGGTCGTACTTCCTATTTTGACATGGGCTTTTCAAATTCTTTGGCAGCAAAGACTGGTAATCCCAATTTGTTGGCTGCCAATGGGTCGAACACGACCTTGATAGCACAAAATGGTGTTTATAGTAACCAATTTAGTGCTGGCGGAAACGTTGGTGGAACATCTACTTTAACGGTACAAATTGACCCTGTTAAGGTTGAACCAGATGACCAAATCACGGCGATGTTTTCATCTGATACGGGGACTACTGGTTATCACGCCATTTTCTCTGTCGTTCGTACCTTGGGATATGCTGATTTTGGTGAAAAATTCAATAACACGTTAATTACTCAAATGAAGCAAAATTCAACGAATGCCGTTAATCAATCAGCATTGTCAGATAAGCAGAAAAAAGCTGAGCAATCAGCTATTGATAACGTCACCGTAAACGATGATTTCGTTAATAAATTGCAAACCATTGATAAAGATGTTGCTGCCAAAAATAAGGCTAACAGCGTTTCGATTGATAAACAGCGTGCTACAGCCTTGCAACAATATAAAGATGCACACAATGTGGGTCAGATTTTGAATGACATTGCTAACGATCCAACGTTGACTCAATCCCAGAAAGATGCTCAATCCAAGCAGGTTAATGATGCAGTTGATACGATTTCAAATAATTTGAACAATGCCATGGATTCGGATGATGTTGCTAGCGTGATCGCGGACACGTCACAGGATAACGCAATTGCAACAGCTTACCAACCGGGCACCACTTTAGCAACGCAAATCAAGAATGCTCAAGATGCGATTGATACTCAGTTGGCGAAGTCGCAGGCAGCGGTTGATGCTAATTCGGCATTGAGTGATGCACAAAAGGCCGCTCAAAAAGCCGCTTTGCAGAAAGTTGCCAATAATGCTAAGAACAATATTGGGACTAAAACTAGTGCTGATGATATTAATACGGCTCAAACTTCTGGCATTAAAAGTTTGACTGATTTAGATACAGCGAAGCCGTCGGCTTATAGTACGTTGACAAACAAGGCCAATAGTGCTGTTGCGACGATTAACGGTAATCAAAATTTGACTGATGCTGACAAAGCCACACGGATTGCTCAAGTCAATGATGCCTTAAAGAAGGTTACTGACCAAATTGACCAGGCTATAGATGCTGCGACTGTTAATAGCTTGGCTGGTAGTACTGACATAGATACAGCCATTTCACAAGCAACTTCAGACAATGGGGTGACGCCTATTGACACTCAGCGCAAAAATGCTAATGCTGCGATTGACCAGACTGCCGCTGATACTAAGGGAAAAATTGCTTCTGATGCAAACTTGAGCAAAACAGAAAAGGCGACTCAAAGTGCCAATGTTGACAAAGCTGTAGAAGATGCTAAGAATGCTATTGCCAGTGGTTCAGCTCAAGTGATTGCTGATACTGTATCGAAGGCGCAAGGAATAATTGCTGGTAGCTACGTCGCTGGGAAACCATTGCCTGATCGGCAAAAAGATGCTGAAAATGCTTTGATGAATGCGGCTTCCCAAGCTAAAACAAATTTGGACGCACAAGTAAATCACGCAAATAATGATATTAACAACAATTATTTGACTGACGCCCAAAAGGCTGCTCAAAAGCAAGCAATTCAAGACGCAGCTGACGCTGCCATCAAAAAGATTAATTCAGCAACGGATGCCGATGCTGTGAATCAAGCGTTGTCAGATGGACAAAATATTGTTAATAACTTGAATGCTGAAAAGCTGGGGGCTTACATTGCTGTCAACACAGCAGTTCAAAATGCAGAAACAAAAATTAACAATAATAATGATTTGACAGCTGATCAAAAGAAAGACCGCATTGCTCAAATCGAAGCAGCTAAGACGACTGCAGAGAATACTATCGATTCGGCAACTGATGCTAGTGTAATTTCAGGAGTGCCGGCAAGTGGATCAGGCTTTGATAATGCTATTAAGGCTGCAACAAACTTTTCCGGTATAACATCATTGACTGACCAACAAGCAACAGCTGCCAAGGCTATTGATGATGCCAACATGGCAGCTAAAGCTAAGGTTGATGCCGATAAGAATTTGAGTGATGCTGATAAGACAGCTCAAAAAGCGGCCTTGGATACGGTTGCAGGTCAGGCAAAGGATGCGATTGCAAAGACAAACACAGCTGATGGTATCAACCAGGCACAAAATGCTGGAGAAACAGCCTTAATGAACCTGGATAAGACGGCTGATGATGCTAGTGCGGCACAGAAAGCAACGGATGCGCACACTGCAATTGATAACAATTCAGCTTTGACGCAAGCGCAAAAGGACGCTTTCAATCAGCAAATTGATCAAGCAAAGAATGCGGCACAGGATGCTATTAACCAGGCAACGGATCCAACAACTGCTGCCCAGGCAGTAGCCAATGGTAGTGATTATGTCAATAAGTTAGCAGACATTGCTAAGCAAGCTGGTCAGGTGCCATCTGTTGCAGACCAACAAGCAACAGCTGCCAAGGCTATTGATGATGCCAACATGGCAGCTAAAGCTAAGGTTGATGCCGATAAGAATTTGAGTGATGCTGATAAGACAGCTCAAAAAGCGGCCTTGGATACGGTTGCAGGTCAGGCAAAGGATGCGATTGCAAAGGCAAACACAGCTGATGGTATCAACCAGGCACAAAATGCTGGAGAAACAGCCTTAATGAACCTGGATAAGACGGCTGATGATGCTAGTGCGGCACAGAAAGCAACGGATGCGCACACTGCAATTGATAACAATTCAGCTTTGACGCAAGCGCAAAAGGACGCTTTCAATCAGCAAATTGATCAAGCAAAGAATGCGGCACAGGATGCTATTAACCAGGCAACGGATCCAACAACTGCTGCCCAGGCAGTAGCCAATGGTAGTGATTATGTCAATAAGTTAGCAGACATTGCTAAGCAAGCTGGTCAGGTGCCATCTGTTGCAGACCAACAAGCAACAGCTGCCAAGGCTATTGATGATGCCAACATGGCAGCTAAAGCTAAGGTTGATGCCGATAAGAATTTGAGTGATGCTGATAAGACAGCTCAAAAAGCGGCCTTGGATACGGTTGCAGGTCAGGCAAAGGATGCGATTGCAAAGGCAAACACAGCTGATGGTATCAACCAGGCACAAAATGCTGGAGAAACAGCCTTAATGAACCTGGATAAGACGGCTGATGATGCTAGTGCGGCACAGAAAGCAACGGATGCGCACACTGCAATTGATAACAATTCAGCTTTGACGCAAGCGCAAAAGGACGCTTTCAATCAGCAAATTGATCAAGCAAAGAATGCGGCACAGGATGCTATTAACCAGGCAACGGATCCAACAACTGCTGCCCAGGCAGTAGCCAATGGTAGTGATTATGTCAATAAGTTAGCAGACATTGCTAAGCAAGCTGGTCAGGTGCCATCTGTTGCAGACCAACAAGCAACAGCTGCCAAGGCTATTGATGATGCCAACATGGCAGCTAAAGCTAAGGTTGATGCCGATAAGAATTTGAGTGATGCTGATAAGACAGCTCAAAAAGCGGCCTTGGATACGGTTGCAGGTCAGGCAAAGGATGCGATTGCAAAGGCAAACACAGCTGATGGTATCAACCAGGCACAAAATGCTGGAGAAACAGCCTTAATGAACCTGGATAAGACGGCTGATGATGCTAGTGCGGCACAGAAAGCAACGGATGCGCACACTGCAATTGATAACAATTCAGCTTTGACGCAAGCGCAAAAGGACGCTTTCAATCAGCAAATTGATCAAGCAAAGAATGCGGCACAGGATGCTATTAACCAGGCAACGGATCCAACAACTGCTGCCCAGGCAGTAGCCAATGGTAGTGATTATGTCAATAAGTTAGCAGACATTGCTAAGCAAGCTGGTCAGGTGCCATCTGTTGCAGACCAACAAGCAACAGCTGCCAAGGCTATTGATGATGCCAACATGGCAGCTAAAGCTAAGGTTGATGCCGATAAGAATTTGAGTGATGCTGATAAGACAGCTCAAAAAGCGGCCTTGGATACGGTTGCAGGTCAGGCAAAGGATGCGATTGCAAAGACAAACACAGCTGATGGTATCAACCAGGCACAAAATGCTGGAGAAACAGCCTTAATGAACCTGGATAAGACGGCTGATGATGCTAGTGCGGTACAGAAAGCAACGGATGCGCACACTGCAATTGATAACAATTCAGCTTTGACGCAAGCGCAAAAGGACGCTTTCAATCAGCAAATTGATCAAGCAAAGAATGCGGCACAGGATGCTATTAACCAGGCAACGGATCCAACAACTGCTGCCCAGGCAGTAGCCAATGGTAGTGATTATGTCAATAAGTTAGCAGACATTGCTAAGCAAGCTGGTCAGGTGCCATCATTAGCTGATCAAACAAAGGCTGCCATTGAAAAGCTGACTGAAGCAGTTAACCAAGCGAAAGGGGCATTAACAGGTCCTGACGAGGATGCTCAAAAGCAGGCATTGGATAAGGCTTTGTCTGATGGCACAGCTAATTTGAATGCTCAGACAAGTGCTGATGACTTAAATAAAATGCTCTCTAACGCGGTGAACAACGTTGAGAACTTGAACAAGAATAAAACGGATGCCTTGGCGGATTTAGATGCTCAAGCTCAGAAGGCCATAGAGACGATTAACTCTAATTCAGCATTTACAGATGATGAAAAGGCAGCACGAGTAGCAGCAGTTAATAAGGCGCTTCAAGACGTTCATGATGGAGTTAATACAGCTACTGATTTGTCTGGTGTCGATGCAGCACATAATTCTTCTACTTTCCCTGAGGCATTGAACAATGCAATATCTGATGCTGGTGTGCAAACCTTAGCAGATCGTAAGAGTGATGCACAGAAAGCACTTCAAGATGAGGCAGATCGGGCTAAGGACACAGTTGATTCTAATCAAGCTTTGAGTGACGCTCAAAAAAAAGCTCAAAAGCAGGCTATTGATCAAGCATTGAACACTGCACAGGAGCAGATTGCTGCTGCGACAAAGGCCACGGACGTAGATGTGGCCAAGGCTGCTAATTTACCAGTATTTAATTCGTTGAATAATGCCAAAACGGATGCTCATCATGTAGAAGATAAGGCATACAATGATGCGAAGGCCACAATTCAAAATAATAGTGATTTGACGGATTCTGAAAAACAGAATCGAATCAATGATCTGGTTAAGGCTCATCAAGCAGCTAGTGATGCCATCGATCAGGCAGTGACACCAGATGAAATCAAAGGAGCGTCGGAGACAGCTGCCTTTAACAATGCCGTCAAGACAGCAACTGATTTTTCAGGTGTAACTCCTTTGACAGAACGCAAGCAAGCAGGTATCGCTACGATTAATGCTGCTGAACAAAAGGCTATTGATGAAGTGAATGCCAATACAAAGTTAGATGCCGATGCTAAGGATCGGCAGATTGCCGTTTTGAAACAACAAGCACAAGATGCGATTGCTAAGTTGAATTCTCAGACTAACGCTCAAGGGGTTGTTGACTTTGTACCAACGGTTGCAATAGCCTTTGAAAACTTAAATCAATCAAAGGTTAATGCTCGAGCTAAACTGCAAGAAAATGCATCAGCAACAAAGTCAGCTATTGATGACGACGATAACTTGAGTAATGCTGAAAAGCAAGCTCAAAAAGATGCTGTTGATGTTGCTTTGCAGCAAGCAGTAACTGACGTTGATAATGGTCAAGATGTTTCAACGGTTAACGAAATTCCGATCGGTTCAA
Organism: Fructobacillus americanaquae; assembly: GCF_024029775.1. Classification (GTDB taxonomy): domain Bacteria; phylum Bacillota; class Bacilli; order Lactobacillales; family Lactobacillaceae; genus Fructobacillus; species Fructobacillus americanaquae. The sequence goes on along the minus strand of NZ_CP097122.1, from coordinate 214,451 downwards.
CTGTTGTTAAGGCAATTAATCAAGGACATGTGAGTTCAACGAAGACACCTGCCCAACAAGAAAATGATCTCAACGTCCAAATTGATGACCAGGCAGCGAAGATTAAGGCTGAAATTGATGCTGATGTAACGCTTAAGGCTGCTGATAAGGCTTTACAACAACAGGCGGTTGATAATTTTGTCGCTGAGACAAAGGCAAAGATTGCTGGATTAACTAAGTATCAGGATCGATTGGATGTGGCTAATCAAACTTTGGATAACCTTAAAAATCTTCATCAACTGGGGAAGCCGTTAGTTGAGCAAAAAGCTGAAGCACTTTCAGCTATCGATCAGAAGGCAGACCAAATTCGGGCACAGATTGCCAATGATAGTCGCTTGACTCAAACGCAAAAGGATTTGGATTACCAACTTGTTGCTGATGCCGTTGCTAAAGCCAAGGCTCAAGTTAATGGTGCTTTGAATGCGGATGATATTATGGTTGGTCAATATTATGGTACAGCTCAGCTCGAAGCTGCATACCAGCGGAAGGTACAAGAACAATATGCCGAAAAGCAAGTGACTACTTCTGTCTTGCCACAAACTAGTGAAACAGATGAAAATCGCGATGGAGCACTTATCACAAGTGCGCTGTTGGCTTCTATAACTGGTTTCTTCCTTGGTCAGGCTAATAAGCGTCGTAAGGAAGATAAGTAAAAAAATACTAATGGGATTGTTTTAATCTCTGAATTAAAAAGTGCAGTTAACACATGGAAGATGTGGTGCTGTGCTTTTTTATTTTAAAATTAAACAGAGGTAGATTAACGTTTTATTTCAATTTATGACCAATCAGATATGGTTGAATTTGATCAGCCACCAGCATCTTTGCAAGAATAAAAGACCCTAGTCGCTGGATTGCAACGCCAACAAAACCCAGTAGCAAGGCGCGTGCGGCGAAACGAGCGAGAGAACAATATTAAGGAAGTTTGGGCTGCTGGATTGACGGACGACTTGAGTGATATTGATACTTTTGGCCGAATTGGTTTCGTTGTTAATGGGCTTTTGACAATTGTTGACCAGCCATTGCAGGAAAAACACCAGCTCCGTCAACAATTATTGTTGCCGATGAGTCCAGACCATCTTTAGGGATTTCATGCAGACCAAAAGAATCGGATTCAAATTTTGGCATTTGAGCATTTTATTAATTTGTTTGTAAATACAGTGACTGCTCAAACACGATACTATAACCAGCAAACACAAAAGTTCACGATTAGTGATCACCTGCGGCAAGCAGTGGATCAGCTATTGATTGGTGAAAGCCAAGGGAAGCGCCTTGCAGTAGCGGTCGATCCGCAAACGTTAGCATTTCAAACGGTAGTAGAGGCGAAGCCAAATGCCAAAACTGTGGTGCCAATTCAACTGATTGCTGGTGGTCAAACTTTGGTTGATGGTGGCTTGAGACTCTACGTTGACACCAGTTTGCCGGAGCTAAACCTTATGAACGAAAGGATGCAAGAACGACTAATTGATGGAACTTATCAAGTTAAGACTAATCAAAAGGCCTACCAGTTGAAAGGGCAGGCTGGTGACAACTATGATGGCTACAAACTGATGATTAATGGCGATATGATTGCTAAGAAAACCTTTAGCCTGACTTTTAAACAAAAAAACACTGGGGGATAACCGAATTTTCGGTGCCTTTCCACTTGACGGAAGGTGACAACCGGGCGGTTTTGGTAATCCGTGATGCCGTGGGCAATCGGATTGAAAAGGAGGTGAATGTCCGATATTATTAAAGCACTTTGCCAGCGCCTACGATTGCAAAAGCTGGTTTTAGCGTTAGTAAATTGTTCCTAATGCTGCTAACAGCAAAAAGCGAATCAGCCGGCCAATAGTCCAAGTAATAGCAATCTGTCGATTGTTTATTCATTAAATCAGGGTTAGCAATGGCAAACATATCAGGGTGATGTGTCAATCCGAGAAAATAAAGCGATTCAGTTCAAAACAATTGATGCCTACGGGAATGAATCAAAAGTGGTTACAGTGGTAGTAAAAGAATTTCCACCGACGCCTAATAGGCAAACAGCGGTTGTTAATCATCGGCCATCCAGATCAACACCAGGCAACCAAGTTTCCAGGCCATTACCACGGCATGATGAGTGGGCACGTGGTCAACAAGGGCAACATGGAAGCTAGAAGGACTAGTTCCATTTCAAGCCAGTCAGATGTTTGTGAAGCTAGAAAACCCACCTACTGTCATCACTAATTCATAGTTGGCATGCTTTGATTAATAAGTTTTTTAATAAAAAATAAAGGAGATGATTATAAAATTAAATAATAATTTGATTTAAAAGGAACGTTAAATTATAAGTACGCTTAACAAAAAGCAAAATTAATCTTGGAAAAAGGCAAAATGCTTTGATTTGCTTTTTTTCATGAATAATTCTATAAGTTGAGGTAAAAGGGCATTTATTCTGGTGGGGATGAAGCTATAGTTTGAAGAATTCGAGGCAAACCTAACAAAGGCGAAATGACTATGTTAAAATCCTAATAGGAAAATGGTTTCGACCGAGTGGGAGAGATGAACAATGACAGGGATTCAGTTGAAAAAGCATCCTGTCGTGGCCTTTGTTTCCAATCGAAATAATTGAAGTGCGCCACTATTCAGCCGGCCGACGTTTAGAAATGGGTTATTAATTGAAAAAGGTCGATGCGAAGCAGGGGATTTTGACGGTGGTTGCTAAAAGTACTTTGTGACTATGCCCTTGGGCGATTGGCCTGTGTCAAATTTTTGTGTTGGCCGCTGTTGCGCATTCTGGATCGAAGGGTGTGTAGTTGGCCTGCGGGCATTGCCTACCTGACAATGTCTCCAGATCGGTCATATCGTTCAGGCGCCGACTATGATATGAATGGTTATTATCGTTTGTCTGGTGGATAATTACCATTAAAGAGAAAGGAGACAAGAATTATGACAATTCAACTTGTTGGCTTCTCATTTTGATAACGAAATGGGATTGAAGCCTTTTCGGCCCCATTCAACGTACACAGCATTCGAATGGAGAAACTGAACAATGAACCTTAAATTAATTCGTAATTTTGCGATTATTTCCCACATTGACCATGGTAAGTCCACGCTATCGGATCGGTTAATGGAGAAAACCAAGACGGTTTCGGACCGGGAAATGATGCCCCATTTATTAGATAGCATGGAAGTCGAGCAAGCACATGGCGTGACGGTCAAGTCACGGACGGTGCAAAATACTTATCGGGCCAATGACGGCCAAGATTATCAATTAAATCTGATTGATACACCGGGTCATGTTGATTTTAACTATGAAGTCAAAAAAAGTTTATCAGCAATCGATGGGGTTATCCTCTTAGTTGATGCAACCCAGGGCGTGCAAGCACAAACGGTTGCGAACTGGCGGTTAGCCCATGAATTGGGACTGCCGATTTTACCGGTCTTAAATAAAATTGATGCTGCGAGTGCTCAAATTGATGAAAGCGAAGAGCAAATCAGACAGTTGGACCCAGCTTTGGCCGAGCGAAAGATTTACCATATTTCAGCCAAGACGGGCTTGGGAATAGCGGACCTTTTGGAGGCGATTGTTCATGAATTGCCGGCGCCGGTCGGTGATGAAAACAGTCCCCTCAAGGCCCTCGTCTTTGATTCCGAATATGATGCCTTTCAAGGGGTGATTGCCCAGGTCCGAGTAATCGATGGCACCCTGAAAAAGGGTGCCGCACTTCAATTGATGGCCAATGGTCAAAAGCTGTTGGCCAAAGAAGTTGGTATTTATCAGCCAAATCGATTGCCTGTCAACGAATTAACCATTGGAGAAGTCGGCTATGTCGTGACCGGGATTAAAGATCCCAAGCAGGTGACTGTTGGGGATACGTTGACGAGCCAAAACCAACCAACTAAAACGGCCTTGCCTGGTTACCAGCAGAGTCAGCCGGTTGTTTATGCCGGCATTTATCCAGTTGACGACTACAATGCCTTGCAGGAGGCGCTGCAAAAATTAGCTTTGAATGATACCTCCCTTGTATTAAGGGATGAGCAATCCGAAGCGATGGGCCCGGGCTTTCGTGCTGGGTTCTTAGGGATTTTTCACCTACAAATCATTAAAGAGCGCCTCGAAACGGAGTTTGGGATTGAGGTTGTCGTCACGGCCCCAAACGTTTCTTACCGAGTTCAAGTGGCACAAAAGGGCCAAGACATTCAGACGGTGACAGTGACCAATCCAACCAAGTTTCCTGATTTTGACCAAATTTTAACCGTTGAGGAGCCGGTGGTCAAGGCAACCATCATGACGCCAAGCGATTCGGTTAACCAATTAATGAAATTAGCGGATGATTATCGGGGTGTGTTTATGGATATGGGCAACCAGGGCGATTACGTCCGCTTGGTCTATCAAATGCCTTTGTCCGAAATTGCCTACGATTTCTTCAACCAATTAAAATCGTTGTCACATGGTTATGCTTCGTTTAGTACGGAAGCCATTGGCTATCAGGAAGCTGATTTGGTCAAGGTGGACGTGCAGGTTAACTATGCCCAGGTCGATGCGCTAGCCTTTGTGACCCATCGCTCACGGGTGGCCGAGCAGACGCAACAATTGGTCCACGAATTGAAAATGACGATTCCAAGGTGCCTTTATCCGATGCCGGTTCAGGCGTTGGTGGAGGGCCGGGTGGTTGCCCGTGTTGATGTACCACCTCTGCGTAAAAATGCTGCGGTCAATGGTCAGGCACGGAGCATCTCGAAGAAGCAGGCGCTGCTTCGTCGTCAAAGTGCGAACAAGCGTCAGGCGGCTCAGTCCGATATTGAATTACCACAAGCCGTTTTTAATGCTTTACTTTCACTAAAATAATTAAAAATCAGCCCCAGCGCAGTCCGCGTTGGGGCTTTTTATACTAAATTATGTTTTTTCTTTAGAATGAAGATGCAAAAATAATCAAGATATTCGTAAAAAAGGTTCAAATAACTGTTTATTTTTAATATTTAAATAAAAAATTGATAATTTTTGAACTAAATTGACTTTTATAGTTACAAAGCATAGACTGAAAATTGTAAAATTAATAAAAAAGAAGGAAAATTTGAAATGAAAAAACATGGTGCTGACATTGTCACAGATTCCCTGGTGAATCACGGAGTTGATCTCGTTTTTGGAATTCCAGGAGCGAAGATTGACCGTTTATTCGAGACACTGGAGCACCCACAACCAGGACAGCGGGTACCAAAGTTGATCGTGACTCGTCATGAACAAAATGCTGCCTTTATGGCCCAGGCATTTTCGCGGATTACCGGTAAGACTGGGGTTGTGATTGCCACTTCTGGTCCTGGAGTTGGAAACTTGGTAACGGGCTTGATGACTGCTAATGCAGAAAGTGATTCAGTTTTGGCCATCGGTGGTCAGGTTCCTCGTCGTGACTTGTATCGGTTGACGCACCAATCGACGAATTCGGCCGCTTTGTTTCAAAGCGTGACCCGGTTTAGTTCTGAGATTCAAGATCCAAACAATATTTCTGAGATTATCGCTAATGCCTTTGCGGCAGCGAACGGAATGAAGCGGGGAGCAGCCTTTGTTTCTTTGCCACAGGATGTCGATGATGTTGAAGTGACCAGACCTGCATTGCCAGTTGTCAACCAACCACGCCAGGGGGCAGCGGCCTTAACTGATTTAGACTGGTTGGCTGAACAAATTAAGGCGGCCAAGTTGCCCGTCTTGCTTGTTGGTGCCCGTGGCTCAGACGACGATACAGTGGCGGCTTTGCACACATTATTGAAGCAAACGCCTTTGCCTGTCGTTGAAACCTTTCAGGGCGCTGGTGTGATTTCCCGTGAACTGGAGGCCCAATCATACTTCGGTCGGGTTGGTCTCTTCCGTAACCAGACAGGGGACAAGTTGCTCAAGCAATCTGATCTGGTTGTGACGGTTGGCTACGATGCCATCGAGTACGAACCACGCAATTGGAACAAGGAAAACGATTTGAAGATTGTCGCAATGGATGTTGCGCCAGTTCAAATTGACAACAACTTTGTACCAACGCGCCAATTAGTTGGTAATTTGGCTCAATCATTGACGCTCTTGACGGAGAAGGTGGCGGGTTATCGGGTGCCGGCTGAAAGTCAGGGCACTTTGCAAGAGTTAAAGGCTGATTTGAAGGCGTCAGATGAACCATCATACACGCCGGCACAAGCTAACTTGAACCATCCACTGAATGTCATCAAGGCTTTGCAAAAGCACGTGACCGATGACATGACGGTTTCGACTGATATTGGCTCACATTATATTTGGATGGCCCGTCACTTTAAGTCATACGTCGCTCGTCACTTCTTGACGTCTAATGGTATGCAGACACTTGGGGTCGGCCTTCCTTGGGCAATGGCGGCTGCGATGGTTCGTCCGAATGCCAAATCAGTTTCCGTGTCTGGCGATGGTGGCTTCTTCTTCTCCGCAATGGAATTGGAGACGGCTGTCCGCTTGCAGTTGAACACGGTGCATATTGTTTGGAACGATAATGCTCATTACGACATGGTGAAGTTCCAAGAAGAAATGAAGTATGATGGCCAAGCCGCCGGTGTTGACTTTGGTAACATTGATATCGTGAAGTATGCCGAAGCCTTTGGCGCTAAGGGATTGCGGGTTGAAACGCCAGCTGACCTTGATGCCGTTTTGACAGAAGCTTTTGCAACAGAAGGACCGGTTGTTGTTGATGTCCCAGTTGATTATTCACACAATTTTGAATTAGGATCTCAGTTGATTGAATCTGAGGGCTAATGTTGGTTCGGTTATCGTTCAAAATACCCTTTCGGTTGAACGCACGCCGGCCTCAAACCTTTCTTAATAACAAAACCTTTCAGAAATGTTTTTCTGAAAGGTTTTTGTTTGATGGTGGAATAACGGCCCGCAGGTCAATGCTGATTTTACTGCTGGTTGGCTAACCAAGCTGGTAAGACAATTTGGTCAATTAATTCTTCGGGGTCGGGCGCTTGCTGGGTAGCGATAAAAGAGTAGTAGCGCCGAATATTACCCAAGAGCATTAAGACTTCTTTGCTGGGAATCACCTTTAATTCACCACGATTGATGGCCCTAGTAGCCAACAAAGTTCCGAGTTCGACGGCACCTTCCTCCGCTTTTTTCAAAAGGTCATCATTGATAGTTTCACCGTTGACGGCTTGGTAAAGTGTAAATTTAATTAAATATTGGTTGATTCGTTCATGCAGGCCTTCGATTTGCCTGGCGTTTTCAATCAGGTCGCCACGAAGGCTACCAGTATCGGGAAAGGATTGCGTATCCAAATCCTCTGAAAATCCAGAATTTTCGTGTGCCCAATGGTGGACGGCATCCACTAAGAGGGCAGATGGTGAGTCCCAACGGCGATACAAGACACTGCGGGATGTTTTGGCGTAATGCGCAACATTTTTAAAAGTGACTGCATCAATGCCCTTTTGATCAAAGAGACGTAGTGCCACTGCGTAAATTGTCTGCTCGAGGGCTAACCCACGTTTTCTTGTTCGCGTTTCTTTTTCCATAAAAATAGTTTAACACAAAAAAAATAAGGAACATTATGTTTCTTATTGACTTTTAGTTAGCAGCCGAGTATATTAATCAGCGGATTGAAATAGAGAACAAATTGTTCCTTATTTCCTCAAATAAACTAAACAGAGTGGAAATGGAAAAATGGAAATGAAAAAAATACGCAATGTTGCGCTAATTTTGGCTTTTGGCCTTTTGGCGCCCATGCTTGATACGACCATGACCAATATCGCCATTAATGATATCGGTCGTGATTTGCATACCACGCTATCGAACGTGCAGTGGATTATTACGGCCTATGTATTGTCCACGAGTATTGCTGTGCCGTTTTCGGGCTGGTTAACGCAGCGCTTTAATGGAAAATACGTTTTTTTAGCAGCACAGATTTTCTTTGGTTTATCATCGGTGGGGGCGGCGTTGAGTCATGATATCAATGCTTTGATTCTGTACCGAGTCGTCCAAGGTTGTGCGGCCGGCTTGATCATTCCGTTGGTCACAACGATGCTGGTCAATATTGCGTCACGTGAACATTTGCAAAAGCTGATGATGGTGGTCATGCTGCCCATTATGGTTGGTCCCATTTTCGGTCCAATTATTGGGGGCCTTGTTGTTGAATATGGTAATTGGCAATGGATTTTTTAGATTAATGTGCCGATTATGATTATTGTAGCCGGTTTGAATTTTTGGAAGGTGCCGGATATTCCGGATCTGAATAAATCAGCCCGCATCGATGCCTTCGGTATTGCCTTGCTGGGCTTGGGTTCAGCTGCCGTTATTTATGGCCTTTCCCGTGCAGGCGATTTAGCCAGCTTTAACAATGCTGATACCCGTCTCTATGTGACTGCTGGTTTGTTGGCCTTTGTTGTCTACTGGATTTGGGGCCGGTACAAAAAGGATCAGGCGGTCTTACCACTTGCTTTGTTTAAGTCACCGGTTTATTCAGCGACGACGATTAACTTGGTCTTGGCTGGGATGGTCACCAATGGACCGATGCTGATTTTGCCACTGTACTTCCAGCAGGGGCGGTCGATGTCTGTTTTGGAAACGGGCCTTTGGCTGCTTCCCCAAGGGATTGGGATGTTGTTGATTCGTCCAATTTTATTGAAATTACTCGATCGCGTTGGTGTCCGTTATGTAGTTTGGTTTGCGCTTTCATTGGCACTAATTGGGACAATTCCGTTTGGCTGGATTAACGCTAGCACGAATATGGGGATTGTTAGTGCCGTGCTTTTTGTTCGTGGTCTTGGGGTCGGTGGCGTGATTATGCCGCTGATGACGACGATTCTCTTGGGTATGGAAAAGGAATTGATTCCGCAAGCTAACATTGGCGCACGGATTTTCCAAAACGTTGGTGGCGCCTTCGGTTCAGCATTGGTAGCGACTGTCGTTGCTGCCTATGTTTCAACACACCGGGTCCTTGGTGCTAACATTGTTGCTTATCAACACGCCTTTTGGTGGTCGATGGCCATTACCGTTGTGATGTTTATTCCAGCAATCTTTTTGCCAAAGCAAGTTGAGCCAAAGGGTTAAAGCGTTCACAACAATTGAAGTGTAAAGAAAAAGTATCTGCTAGTTTGTCTGACTGATTTTAAATCAGTGAGGTACTGGCGGATACTTTTTGTGTTGGGTGAAATTTGTCTGGCTTAGTTTTTAGCTGGTGCAACAGCTCCTTGGACCTTTGATAAAACAGCGCGGGCGATTGGGCCAACCACTAAAATTTGCATTGGTAAGGCCAAAAGCAGGTTGAAAAGCCAAGCCTTTGGATAGGCGGACAGTGAGTGACCGTTGATTAAAACACCGAAGAGGGACATGCAAGTAACCATGCCCAAAACCATCAGCGTGGAAATGGTCAGAGGAATTTGAAGGCCATCAGTTGCTTTGAAGCGGGGGACGATGTGCTTGAAAGCTAGCATCTTAGCCAAGGGACCGACGAGGAAACCGTCGCAAACCATGGCGACGATTAAAGCGATAGGGTAGCCGACGATGACTTCGTGCCAGAAACCATCCGTTAGTCCCTGAGCGAGGTAAATATTGTAAATGGACATACCCAAGACCATCAGGCCGGCCATCATCAACATGAAAATTAGTTCTTCTTTAAAATTACGTGGCATTTATCAATGCTCCTTTTCTTATTAATTCCAACTTAGCATATAAAATTTTTTCTCGTAAGTAAGGATTTGATGAGAATTAATAGAAAAGCGTGGTCGAAGTGAGGGGTGTCAAATGTTCAATCTAAATTAATGGCGTATTTTTTGCAAATGGGTGGTCAATACTAGAAAAATGAAATGGGGAATGATGCCCTGGTTTCACTGCCAGTGGGGTGATGGTCGGAGTTGCAATCGTTTGTTAGTTTTTTTGATGAATAGTATTCTAAATTGGTATTTAGAAAACAGTCGGCGTCAAAGTGATGACAAATATCCGATTTCCTGTTATGCTGTAATTACTTTGGAATGTTATTGCAATCATATTGCGGTAAATTCGTTGATTTTTACAGGAGTTTTACATGAAGGCAGCTGTTTGGCATGGAGCCAAAGATATCAGAATTGAAGAAGTGGATCTTAAACCACTGGCCAGCGATGAAGTAACGATTAAGGTGGCTTATGCTGGGATTTGTGGCAGTGATCTTCATGAATACCAAGAAGGGCCAGTCTTAATTCCAACGACTTTCCCTGATCCATTGACAAATGAAGCGGCACCGATTGTTCTGGGTCATGAATTTTCAGGAGTGGTTGAAGCTGTTGGACCCGATGTTTACGATTTTCAGGTGGGCGATCACGTGGCGGTCAATCCTGCCATTACCAAGCGAGAATCCTCTGACGACGTCGATGTTTATGATGGTTATAGCTTTATTGGATTGAGTAAGGATGGTGGTCTAGCGCCCTATGCGAACGTTTCGTTTCAAAACCTTTATCATTTGCCACAGACCTTTTCGTTAAAATCAGCCGCAGTAATGGAACCAGCAGCTGTTGCCGTTCAAGCAGTCAAGGAAGCGGACCTGGCTTTTGGTCAGACTGTGGTCATTTTTGGTGCTGGTCCAATTGGTGTTTTGTTAGCAGAGGTCGCTCGTGCCGCAGGTGCTTCACGGATTGTTGTTGTTGACCTGGCAGAAGTTCGTCTGCAAAAGGCTCTTGAAATGGGGGCGACTGACACGGTCAATGCGAGTCAAGTTGTGGATGTTGAACAAAAAATTGCTCAGATTTTGCCAGACGGAGCGGATGCATCTTTTGAGGTGGCGGGCGTTCAGGAAACCTTTGACCAAGCAGTTGCTGTAACGAAACCGCGTGGCTTTGTTGTGGTGGTTTCGATTTTTTCGCAGCCAATTCGTTTAGATATCCGTAAGCTCATGAATGCGGGTGTGCGGATTGCGACTTCCATTGCTTATTCACGCCAAACTTTTCAACAAACGGTTGATTTAGTAACCAATGGCCAACTCAAGGTCGAACCGCTAATTACTTCTGAAATTCGCTTAGCTGATTTTTTGAAGAAGGGGTTATTACCGTTAATCGATAATCCATCTGAAGAAAAAATCTTGGTGAACTTAACCAAAAGCAAATAAATCGTGCGAAAAAGCTTTCAATGATGAAAGCTTTTTTGTTTGTTCTAAGGTGAGGGGGAATGTTTAGATATTAGTTACTGTTTTCACATTTATTTGTTCGATAAAAAAACAAAATCAGCATAAAAACAGTATTTTTACTGATAAACAGTGTTATAATGTACTTGTATCATGATATAAAGTTCACAATAATCAGCTAACACTGGTTAGTTAGTGGAAAGAGGTTGGTCATGAAAGCAGCTATTTGGCACGGTAAAAATGATGTACGGGTTGAGGAAACTGATTTATCAGAGCCTAAAAAAAATGAAGTCCGGGTCAAGGTGGCCTATGCTGGTATTTGCGGTAGCGACCTGCATGAATATCTAGAGGGGCCGGTTTTTATTCCGACGGAGTTTCCTGACCCCTTAACTGGAGGGCAGGCACCTATCACAATGGGGCACGAGTTTTCTGGTCAAATCGATCAGCTTGGTGAAAACGTCCATGATTTCCAAATTGGCGACCATGTGTCCGTTAACCCAACGATTACCAAGGGTGTGCTACCCGATAATGTGGATGTCTACGATGGTTATAGCTTTATCGGACTGAGCACGGATGGTGGTTTTGCTGGTTACGTCAATGTCCCGGTTGAAAACTTGTATCCATTACCGAATGATTTTTTCTTGAAATTAGCAGCGGTCATTGAGCCAACTGCGGTTGCTGTGCAAGCGATTAAGGAAGCCCATCTCACCTTTGGACAAACCGTTGTGATTTTTGGTGCTGGTCCAATTGGCGCGATGGTCACAGCTGCTGCGAAAGCGGCCGGTGCAACCAAAATTGTCGTTGTTGATTTATCGACCATTCGGTTGCAAAAAGCACTTAAAATGGGTGCTACGGATATTATTAATCCAAGTGAGGTCAGCGATGTCGTGGCGGCGGTCCGTCAGATACTACCGGAGGGGGCAGACACTAGTTTTGAAATTGCTGGTGTGCAAGTAACTTTTGATCAAGCCATCAAAACGACAAAAGCGCGTGGTTATATGGTCGTGGTTTCCATTTATGCTCATGCTATCCAATTTAATCCAATGGCGTTAACGAATAGTGGGGTCAATTTAACTTCGACGATTGCCTATTCACGGCAAACTTTTCAGCAGACGGTGGACCTGGTAACAAGTGGCCAAATCAATGTGGCGCCGATTATTACTAGTGAGATTAAATTAGACGATATTATCACGGATGGTTTTGATGTTTTGACAACCGACCAATCGCAGGCGAAGATTTTAATTAACCTAACGCAGGAAAAATAAGGCTTATATCAGCCATTAACCAATGATTAATCAGAAACATTTCCAAATTTGGGAATGTTTTTTTATTTTCCTGTTTACAAATGTAAACCAGAAAGTTATACTAATTGTGTTGTTTACAAATGTAAACACGATTTGTTTTGATGAACGGAGGACAGGATTATCATTAACATCACTGATACCGAACAAACGGTTATGCGGATTATTTGGACGAAGAAACGGGCAACGGGTCGTGAAATTGTTGAGGAAGCCCAGTTATCGCATGACTGGTCAGCTTCAACCATTAAAACGTTAATTCGGCGTTTGACGGATAAAGACATGATTGCAGTCGACAAATCAGAAAAGGTCTTTACCTACGTACCAGTTGTGGCTGAAAACGAGGCAACCGACTATAACGCGAACCGGTTCTTCGATTCCGTTTGTGATGCCTATAAGGGGACGCTCTTAACGGCACTCATCAAAGAAGAACCATTGAGCAAAACGGATATTCAAAATATCCGGGCGATTTTAGATGAACGTGAAGCGAGTGCTCCAGACCAGGTCGCTTGTCATTGTCTTCATGAAGATGATGATTCTTGCGCAATGGTACACCATTAAAACAAAAACTGACGAACTAATAGGCGGTGTTCGCAAAAACAAAAATTGGGAGTATTTTATGGACAAAATTTTGGTTATGGTGGCTGGCCTAGCGGCAATCGCCTTTATTATTTGGTGGTTCTTTGGTCAACATAAAGTTGAGAGTGCAGAAGCGACTCTTGATGAAAACCAGCAAATGATTGACATTCAAGTCGACGGTGGCTATTCACCTGAGCATATTGTCTTGAAGCAGGGCGTACCAGCAACCTTGAATTTCACTCGCACCGATCCTTCTGGATGTTTGGATCACGTGGTATTTGCTGATTTTGGCATTAATCAGGAGTTGCCGCAGGGACAAAAAGTGTCGTTGAAAATCAATACCGATCAACCAGGTCAATACCAATGGGCTTGTGGCATGGATATGTTCCATGGCCAGGTAACTGTTGAATAGAAACTTTCATATTAATATAAAATTAATAAGTTTACGTATAAAAAAGGAGATAATCATGGCAGAAAAAGTAGAACAAACAGTCACAGTTGACGGACAATACCAACCAAACGTGGTAACTTTCCAAAAAGGAGATCAAGCAACCTTAACTTTTAAGCGCGTTAGCGAAAGTGGTTGTTTAGACACTGTTCAGTCACATGATTTTGGCTTCCAATCAAAGTTGCCATTAAACGAAGAAATCAGTTTTACCATTCCAACTGACCAAACCGGCAAATTTGAATTTGCTTGTGGCATGAACATGGTCAAGGGGAAGGTTATTGTGCAATAAGGCAATTCAATTGAGTTAAGAGGTATAAAAACACATGCAAAAATTGACAACCAGCCGGCGCTTTATCATTGCTTTGATTTTTTCAGTGCCGATGCTCGCTAAGATGGTTTTGATGCCCTTTGGTTTTCACTTGCCGGGTGGCACCATTACAGAATTTGGGCTGACGACGATTGTCATGGCGGTTTCTGCCGCACCATTTTTGAAGTCATCCTGGTCATCCTTTAAGAAGCACCACTCCAACATGGATACCCTTGTTGCGATTGGGACAATGACGGCTTACTTATATAGTATTTATGCAATGATTGTTGGGCAGCCAGTCTTCTTCGAAGGAGCTGCCTTGGTCGTAACCTTTATCCTGCTGGGACAAGTTTTTGAGGAACGGATGCGTAAAAATGCTTCTAGTGCCGTTGAAAAGTTGTTAGACCTTCAGGCGAAGGACGCTATCGTCATCCGTGATGGGCAAGAAGTCACAATTCCATTAGACCAAGTAGTCACTGGCGACTTAATCAAAGTCTTACCTGGACAAAAAATTGCCGTGGATGGGACCATTGTTGATGGTCAGTCAACGGTCGATGAATCAATGGTAACTGGGGAAAGTATGCCAGTCGAGAAAAAGGCGGGCGATGCCGTCATTGGCGCAACCATCAACACCAACGGTTCCTTTGTCTTTAAGGCCGGCAAGATTGGTGAAGAAACGATGCTTTCTCAAATCGTCGAGATGGTGAAGAAGGCTCAAACTAGACGGGCGCCAATTCAGAATTTGACGGACCGGGTTTCGGGTATCTTTGTACCGATTGTCTTGATTCTGGCAATTGCGACCTTCTTGATTTGGTACGTCTTCCTTGGCTCCGCATTGTCAACGGTGTTGGTCTTCGCCATTTCAATTTTAGTAATCGCTTGCCCTTGTGCATTGGGTCTTGCGACACCGACCGCGCTGATGGTTGGTACTGGCTTAAGTGCGAAGCATGGTATCTTAATTAAGAACGGTGAAGTGCTGGAAGCTGTTAACCAGGTGAAGATGGTTATCTTTGATAAGACCGGGACGATTACGGTTGGTCAACCAGTCGTGACTGATGTCATCGGTCCGGAAAAAAAGATTATGACCTTGGCTGGGCAATTGGAAAAGAATTCAGAACATCCTTTGGCAATCGCCGTTTTGGATTATGCTGAAAAATTAGGTTTGAATAACCAAGAGAGTGCGAAGAATTTTGCTGCAATTGAAGGTCAGGGGGTCACGGGTGAATTGAACGGTCAAACGGCCTTTGTTGGGAATACCCGTTTGTTGGCCGAGCGTCAAATTGATCCTGATTTGCAAAAGAAAATGCAAGAGTTACAGGCTGAAGCTAAAACTGTGGTCTTGGTTGGTGAAGCGGATCAGGTTATCGGTTTGGTTGCCATTCAAGATGCACCAAAGGCCAGCTCAAAGAAGGCGATTGCTGACTTGAAGGCACGCGGATTGAAGACCATTATGCTGACTGGCGATAACCAATTGGTGGCAGAGGCAATTGCTGACCAAGTTGGTATCGACCAGGTGATCACGGAAGTGATGCCAAACGATAAGGCGGATCACGTTCAGGCCTTCCAGCAGGAGGGGGCTGTTGCCTTTGTTGGTGATGGGATTAATGATGCACCAGCACTTTCAACTGCCAACGTCGGGATTGCAATGGGGTCTGGAACGGATGTTGTCATTGAATCTGGGGACATTATCTTAGTTAAGAACGATTTGCAGGATGTGGCGACAGCCATTGAGTTGAGTGCCAAAATCTTTAACCGGATTAAGCTGAACTTATTCTGGGCCTTTATCTATAACGTCTTGGGTATTCCCGTTGCGGCGGGGCTCTTCTATGGCATCGGCTTTATTTTGAGTCCGGAATTAGCCGGGCTCGCCATGGCCTTTAGTTCACTATCGGTTGTGACAAGTTCATTGCTATTGAACAAAACAAGGTTAAAAACATTAGCTGCCAAGAAATCTATGGCATAAAAATTAGGATGGTTATCGCTGAGATAACCATCCTTTTTTGTTATTTTTTATTTTTATGGTCATTTTTTCTTGTTTAAACCGATTTTTCTAAGCTGGCCTGAAAAGGCTTGTCTTTTTTTGAAATGGGTGTATAGTGATTTTGGTTGATAAGTCGAAACGACCTGTCATTTCGACCTGTCAAAGGAAATTCATCATGAGGAGGTAGTTGATGTACGATTTGTTGATTCTGTCACTGCTAAGTACACGAGACATGTCGGGTTATAAGCTTGCCATGGTTTTGGGCTCAACAGTGGTACCTAGACGCAAGATATCAAACGGTGTTTTATACCCAGTTTTAAACCGGATGGAAAAAGCCGGCTTTATCCAAAGCGTCGACGGGAATGTCCGAAATTCAAAAATTTTTCATATTACTGGGTTAGGCCACGAGCGACTAATTGAATTAATCAACGAACCGGTTGTCCAGGATGCCAATCGCGATAATTCATATCATTTTAAGTTTCGGTCCTTTTCGTACTTGGCAAGAGATAAGCAAATAGAAATTTTAACCGATTATCGCAATGCCATTTTAACGGACCGTAATGTTTACCAGGAATTGTCCACGCATTATCGAGAGGAGACGAAAGATCACCCCGAGCGGGCTGATTTTTATCGCTGGGGGCTGAAAACGCTCACCTTAAAAGATAACCTGGCGCTAGCTAAGCTGGCCTGGATTGATGAATCTCTGCAAGAATTAAAGGAGAACGAAATATGAATAATACAAACGAGCGCTCAGCAAAGCGCTGGTGGGCACTCTTAGCCTTATCTTTGGGTGTCTTCATGGGCTTGTTGGACGTGAATATCGTCAACGTTGCCCTGCCAACGATGGTGAAGAGCTTTCATACGACTTTTAGCAATGTCCAGTGGGTGATTAGTGCCTATACCATTTCATACGCTGTCGTGATTTTAGTTTTGTCAAAGTTAGCCGATATGTATGGTCGCAAGAAGATGTTTTTGACATGTATGATCATCTTCGTGGTTGCTTCCGGAGTGAACGGATTAGCACCAAGCTTGTTAGTCTTGGACATCG
Organism: Fructobacillus americanaquae; assembly: GCF_024029775.1. GTDB lineage: Bacteria > Bacillota > Bacilli > Lactobacillales > Lactobacillaceae > Fructobacillus > Fructobacillus americanaquae. The sequence continues at coordinate 197,703 of NZ_CP097122.1, read as the reverse complement.
GTCGTGCCGTGCAAGCCTTTGGTGGTGGTGGATTGATGACCATCTCAATGGCTTTGGTTGCTTCCATTTTTGAAGGGAAGGAACGTGGCTTTGCCATGGGAATTTTGGGTTCTGTGATGGGGCTTTCAACTGTTTCCGGTCCTTTGATTGGTGGTATTTTGTCTGAGGCCTTTGGTTGGCCAGCCGTTTTCTACGTCAATGTGCCAATTGGTATTTTTGCAGCTATCTTAGTTTGGCTGACGGTAGCCGAAACACCAAGTTATGGTCAGGGACAAAAGATTGACTTTGTGGGTATGCTTCTTTCAGCTGTTGCCATCTTTTCAGCTGTCTTTGGTTTGATTCAAAAGGAAGATAACCCACATTTAGCTTGGACAAGTCCTAAAATTGCGCTGTGGTTGCTAGCTGCAGCCGTCTTGTTGGCGATCTTTATCTTTGTTGAGTTGAAGATTGACAAGCCAATGATGAATCTGGCACTCTTTAAGAATAAGAACTTTGTCGGAGCGGTTTTTGTTGCTTTTGCGTTGGGTTCCGCCATTTATTCAAACAATGTTTTCTTGACGTCTTTGATGCAAAACTATATGGGTTATTCAGCCTTTAGTACGGGTGTCCGTCAAATTCCATTAACAATGTGGGCGCTCTTCCTTGGGCCAGTGACGGGTTACTTGAGTAGTAAGTTTTCAACGCGGAAGTTGATTTCTGGTTCATTGTTATTGTCTGCCTTGTCTTTCTTGGTCTTCTTAAACGCGATGACGACTAAGTTAGCTTATACTGATTTGCTTGCGCCAATGGCTTTGTTGGGAATTTCAAACGCTTTGATTAACCCATTGTTGAATACTGCCGGTTTGGCCGGTGCAAAGCCAGAAGAAATCGGGATGACGTCTGGTTTGATTAACGTCTTCCGTCAATTGGGTGTTTCTTTTGGTGTCGTCATCCTTGGTTTGTCACAAACGAACCAGTATGACGACTATTTGAACAACCACATGACCTTTACGGGTGTTCCGACAGAAGTTCTCGCTGCCATTAAGCACGCCTTAATCGATGCCGGTCCATTTGCCAGCCAAGCTTTTGTGACCAGTGCTAAGATGACGCACTTACCATTCCATTCGACATTGAAGACTGTAACCGACAACGCCTTCTTTGCCGGCATGCGTGGCGTGACGGTGGCTTCACTTTTGATTACTGCTGTTGGTGGCGTTTTGGCTTTCTTCTTGTTGCAAGATCCTGCTAAAAAGGAAAACTAAAAAAATCAGGAGGGGATTCGATGTCATTAACGGTAGCTGAACAAGTCGCAACACGGGCAGAATTGCAGAAAAATTTTGCGATTCTGAATTGGTCGGTTGACCGGGTGGCGGTTGCATTGCAAACAACGCCGGAACACTTACAAGCTGTTTTGGCGCTGGAACCAGCTTATATTGAAGAACCCTGGATTTTAAAGCGTTTCTTAGAAGAAAAGATTCGTTTAGCGGGTCGGGAACCAGTGCCGTTTACGGCACTGGTTGGTAATCCTGAAGATTATTGGTTTTTGAAACAGCGCCGCATTCAAAGTGGTATTCTCGCCCCTCAATAAGTAAAAAAAAGGCCAGCACTCAAATTTTGAGTGCTGGCCTTTTGTGTTAATTTTTATGGGTATGCCAGTCGAGTAGGTATACTAGTGCCGCCGGCAACAGGATTAGTACCAGGAAGACAGGGTAAACACTAACACTGTTTTGTGTCGCCATTTGCCGATTGATTTCTTGCTGGTAAAGGAAGTTTCCCGAAAAAGCAAAAAGTCCGGTTCCAATAATGGTCATCAATTTGAAGTAGCGGGGACGAACCAAGTTATCGTTTTCGCTATTTTTCTGTAGTGGCAAAAGGACAATTACCACGGTAGCAACAAAAAGGCTAAAGGCCAAATTATACTCGATTGAACTGAGGTGCCTGGATAAGCCCGTCAACGCTAAGGGTATTAATGTCAGTAGGAACAGTGGATTTCTTTTTTGATTTTTAAACAAGTAATCTTCTCCTTAATTTTTTACTTCTCTTGAATCCAGGTACGATTTTAACATGGTTGCTCAACGAAATACAAAATCAACAAAATAACAATTGTAATGGCGCTTGATAAGAGGAAAATGGCTAGCAGATGACATCCTTGATACCTTGAATAGGTGGAAGGAAGGTGGGGAACCAATCACTGATTTTATGAAGGAACGATGAAAGGAAGATTACAGCTGTCAAAAAAAACAATTAAAAATTAATGTTGCTATTTTGACAAAGCGTTGTATAATTCAATTAAGGAAATGGCCGGCCGTTTCCTAAAAGGATTAAGTTCTTGGAGGTACTGTCTATGAAGAATAAGTTTTCTCTGAACACAAAGATGATGTTGGGCAAAAACTCAGCAATCGTAAACAATTCCTTGGCAAACGCCAAATCCTTGCAGGCATCGTTCTTTATGAAACGTGAGGCCAACTCGGTCAGTCCGGGTTAGGATGGAAGCGAATTCACAAAACATTCATCCTACAACAATTTAAAATCATGCAGTCTTAGGGACTGCGCCCCGAAAGCTCGACGCTTTCGGGGTTTTTAGTACTTAAAAAGCAATTAACCCTGGTACTTTGGGGTTACAAGGATGGTTGCTGTTGGAATTAAAAGTTCGATTCTATCATTAGTAAGTACAATTGAACTTGATTTTGCCGATCAGAAGTCTGTTTAGCTACTTAAACCGGGCGCCGATGATTCATGTTGACGACTCGGCCATGTTTGCTAGTGAATTATAATCTTCAAAGCAGAAATCTGCTTGCTTCAAAGAAAAATGTGGGACCCAATTCGCATTCAGTAGGGATTCGAAGTTGATTATTTATCGGGCGCTGAGTAGCCATGGCACTACTGAAGGGGTACCTTCTGGCGAAGACTTTGGGATAACCGGGTACTTGCGATTGCCTGATAACAAATCAGAACAAGATTGAATAAAAGCAATTCAACATTTTAAAAATTTCTCGTTAATTAAAAAGCGACCCACGTAATGAGCATTAAGTGAGTCTCTTTATTATAAGTAAACTTATAACATTTGGTCTTTTTGTTGTTTACGGACCTCTGTTAGTTGGTTATTGATCGAAGCTAGCATCTCCATTTGCATCTTTTGAATTTGCATATTATTCGGTTGGTCTTGCTGGATGAGGTGGTCAATCTTTGAGTGAAGAATTCTGATTTCTTCTTCCGATTTCAAGTTAACGTGGTAATCGTTTTTTGATTCCATGCGGTCATAGGTACTCGACCGGTTTTGGCTCATCATGATTAGGGGCGCTTGGATGGCAGCGATAATACTCAAAAAGAGGTTTAAGAGAATGAATGGAAATGGATCAAAGTGGAGACCAAACAGATGAGTGGAGTTAATCAAGATCCAGACGACGATGATACCAACAAAGGAAATGACAAAGGGCCATGAACCACCAAAACGAGCGACGGCGTCGGCGACTTTTTGACCAAACGTCAATGTGGTTTCCAATTGCTTTTCAACATCAATCACACGATAACTATCCTTGGACATTAACCTTGTCATCCGCTCATTGATTTGTCGATTTTTGTGTGAGTCGTCACTGATCATTTTATCCATTTTTTGGAGACGGTAGTGCACGAGGTGTTCGCTGCAAATAAAGCTATTATTGGCAACCTTTGGGTAGTCTTTTTGAATCAGTGCCACGATAAAAGAATCCAGTTCATGGATAAAGTTACCATCAATCATATCGTATTCACGGTGGTCGACCAGGCACCAAAGCGCATCGTTTACCTGTACTTTTTCATTCTTTTTCATGATTCATCACCTCTAGAATATACATGAAGTCACTAAACGGCGTCAAAACAGTACCGTTTAATACTTGCTTATTAAGATTATTTTAACATAGTAATAGCTGATCAGCTTGTACCAGGAGCTGATTTAAGAAAATTTAAAAAATAGAATTTCGGACTACAAGAAGTTGGCTAACAGAAAAAATGCTATAATCTAGTCAATAACACCGCTTTTTCAAAAGGTGAGTATTTAAGGGGAATTGATGTTTATTAAGCGCAGCTTTCAAATTGCTTTTTCTGCTTTTATCGTATTGTTATTGTTAAATCAGGCATTGAACCAGCACCTTGAAAATCTAATTGCGATTTTGTTGTTGCTGCCAGCCTTAATAGCCAGTTATTCGGCGATTATGCATCTTGATTTTGTCAAAAAGCCAGCATTTTTGCTGGTCGTTACGGTACTTTGTACTGCTCTCAATCTCTTATTATTACTTTATGTTGCACTTCGCTTTCAAATTAACGATGTTTCGGACCCATTGAACGTTCAAATTAAGGCGACCGAACTCTTACATGGCAATCAGAATTGGCATAGCAATTTTGACGGAAGTCAGGAATACTTTTATGTTTATCCAAACCTCGTTTTCTTTACTATTTTGATTAGTAAAGTAATGGTCTTCGCCCAGTCGGTTGGTCTTTCTATTCAACTGGCATTGCGGCTGATGAACTTTTTCTTGTTAGCAATGGTGACAATTTTTACCTTGCTGACGAGCTGGCGCTTAAGTAAGAACATCAGGGCGCTTGCCTCGACGGCGGTTATTTTACTTTTTTACCCAGTTATGTATCTTTATCCGAATATGGTGACTTATACGGATACTTGGGCTATTTCTTGTACCACGGTCGTTTTTTATTTAGTGGCTGTTGTTCTCACGAGTCAACGACGCTTGGTAATAGTGGGGGCTAACCTGGCTCTGATCCTTGTGTATGGCTTACTCTATGCGATTAAGCCCAATATGGTAATTTTACTCCCAGCGGTGTTATCTTTGATTTTCATGACTTTCTTTTTGAAAATGCCCGAAAAATGGCGGGTGGTGCTGATTGCCATTTCCCTCGCTTTAGGAATCGTCATGGCTACAATGACGACAAAGTCACTTGCCAGTTCTAACGGCTACAGTCAAAGTGCACAGAAAAAGATTGCCTTACCGACAACCCATTGGATTAATATGGGATTAAACCCGTTTGGATCGAGTGGCAAGGGCGCTTATGATTCCAATGACGAAAGCCTTGATATTGAGCGCAAACTCGAAAAGAAAACCTATTTAACGATGGATTCTATCAAAGATCGACTACAAATGCTTGGTCTTGCCGGTTGGTTCAAATTAGCTTTGGATAAGTCTCAGACTTTGCTTGGAACCCCACTCTTTGGCTTTGGTCGGTATGCCAGTGGTTATGATCAGGCGCCGGGATATTATCTTCACCATCAGGTGATGCTAACGACATTTTTTACCATCATTGCTACGACCACCGTCTTATTGGTAGGAGGCCAGCTCTTAATTAAAGTTTGGCAACCCTATGAGAATCAACCAATTACAACAAATCAAAGAGCCTTTACTTACCTAATCGGACTGGCAGCCATTGGTTTGACCATCTTTCATACTTTTATTTGGGAAGTTGAACCACGCTATTTTTTGCCAATGCTTTACCCCGTAATAACCCTGATTGGCATGGTGGGGGGCGTTCAGCGCCTTCCCGCATTGAAAATCGTTCAGTTACAAGTAAACGTTAATTGGACAAAACTCCTAGTTTGGCCTATTGCGAGCATCCTGTTCTTAGAATTGACACTTTCTTCAGCAAAAAGTATTCCTGGAATTGCTTACGGGAACATGGAATATCCAATTCGCTTAGAAATCCTGCAACCGGTCAAGGCACCAGTAGAACTACGTTTTTCATTGCCAGTGCCAGAGACAGTTAATGTTTTAAAAGTCAATATCCGTCCCGAACCTGGTCAAAGGGTTTCGCTTAGTACCGGACAACAATTGATACCCAGAAATGGCCACTATACCTTGGAAAAACGTTTTGCGGCCAACCAGAATGTTGAGATTTTTATTCATCGGGATGACACCAAAACCAAGCGGCCACTGATTTTGTATCGGCAACCACCATTGTACAAGCAGCTCTTTCACGGTTCGAGCGTGACCATTGATGGTCAACGATATTATCTGCCATACGAAATGGATATCTATGATCGAAAGCCATTTGAATTGCTTGATGTGAATAATTCACCAGTGTTACGTTAATCGTACTTTGTAATTCGTCTGTGATATGCAGATTTTCATTGAGCTACTCCCTTAGTTTAGTTTTAAGGAGAGTGGCTTTTTGATGGGTTTGACGATGGCAGGGAATCATGCTATTCTAATTTTATATAATTCTTAAGATCAGTTTTGTTTTTTTATAAGTTGACTTATAAAATGGAAGTAAAGGCAACAATGTGCAATTTATTCCGTTAAGTCAGACCAATCGTGATTACTGGCAAGCAATCTATCGTGAGGCATTTCCTGTAAGCGAACAAATTCTTTTTAAAGAACTCAAGTAAAAATCAGTTGATCATGATCAAATCAAAATGATGGTCCTTGTTGATGGCAAACAAAACGTAGGAATCGCTTATTTGATTGATTTAAAGGATAAAGCTTTTGTGCTTTATTTAGCTGTTGATCAATCAATTCGTGGTCAGAGAATTGGTGGTAAAACACTATCAGCTTTAAAAGAATGCTATCCACAGGGGGGTTATTCTTGAATCTGAAAGTACGCTTGAGGATGCTGATAATCAGCAGCAACGTGAAGCTCGCTATCATTTTTATTTGAAAAATTGCTTTATTGACACTAAAAAAGTTGCTCACAATATGGGAAGAGACTCCACTTGTTGACGAGCAATTTGGATTGTTTTGTCGCTGATTATTTAAGTTCGATGAAAATATTAGGAAAGACAACCGCAGTCATTTAATTTTAATTATTCTTTGACAATCAACGCTTTAATTTCTAAAAAGATGGATAAAATCATTTTAAATTGATAAATGAGCTTCATATGTAAAGTTTTCTGTTTAATTGTCTAAATCACTTCAATATTCTCAAAAGCTAGTTGGCGCTGATCAACTAGCTGTGTCAGCTAAGAAGCAGCCAGTTGGTAGTCCATCATTTTCAAAAAAATAAAATGTAGGATGCGTTCCTTAGCTTGATTGGTTAGACGGTTAATCGTACGAGCAGGTCGTTCGAACTGGTAAAACTAAAAATGATTTAAAAAAATTGACAAATTAAAATTCAATGCTATTATTAAATCAATATTAGAAAAAGGTGGAAGATAATGATGATGAAAATGTGCTGTTCTCGAATGTCAAAACAATAAATGGGTACTTAATCTTGTATTTGGTTCTCATTGATTGTCGAACGTTATGTTCTATATTTGAGAACCATCATTTGATTTGGACAGCATTGTTATCGTAACAACTTTAGTTCTTTATGTGAGGACTAGTGTCTATCAGAAATGGTGGAGACTAGTCCTTTTTTCTTTGTTTTAAAAAGGGGGCATTGATGAATGAAATTAACCACTGCAACTGAAACGATGACTGATTTGAGTGACATTCGCCACTACTTTCATCAGCATCCAGAACCTTCCAGTCAAGAATATCAGACAACAGCATTAATTAAGGCTTACCTAGCCGATTTAGGTTACACTATTATTACGCCAAAGGCCTTACAGACCGGTGTGATTGCAGAAATTGGTCCAGAAGGCGCTTCACACACAGTCGCTTTACGGGCCGATATTGATGCCCTACCGATTCAAGAACAAACAAATTTAGACTTTTCTTCTGAGCAAGCCAATGTCATGCATGCCTGTGGTCATGATTTTCACCTTACTTCTTTGCTGGGGCCGCTGAAAGGATTAAAGAAAAAGCCGGTCAATTAACGGTCAAAGTACGACTAATTTTTCAACCGGCAGAGGAAACCCATGTTGGCGCAGAGCAGGTGATTGCTAGTGGTGGTTTGGCAGACGTGGACGTGATTGTTGGTTATCACAATCATCCGAATTTACCCGTTGGTCAAATCAGTGTGGCTAATGGCGGTCGTAATGCGGCTGTTGACCAATTCGCAGTCAAATTAACGGGTGTTGGTGGTCATGCTGCCAAGCCCCATGAAAATATTGACCCCATTTTAGCCTTAGCTAGTATCGTCACGGCCTTACAAAGTATTGTTAGTCGTTCTCTTGACCCTTACCGACAAAGCGTTTTATCGGTTACCCATGTTAAAGGAGGGCAAACATGGAATGTTATTCCGGATAGTACCTGGTTTGAAGGAACAATTCGTACTTTTGGAGACCATGATCGTGAACGGGCCAAAGAGAAGTTTTACCAGATTATCAATGGTCAAGCAGCAACATACGGTGTTTCAGCGGACATTGAGTGGGTTCCTGGTCCGCCAGTGCTTGCAAACGATCCAATCTTGACAGATATTTTGGCCGAAAATATCCAGTATCATGCTAATTTAGTGAACTTTCCGCCATCAGCTGGCGGTGAAGACTTTGCTTTTTATGCGAGTAAAGTCCCCAGCGTGTTTGCAGAGATTGGTAGTGGTGGTAACTCAGGCTTGCACCAATCTGATTTAGTCTTAGACGATGCCGGGTTAGAGACTGCCATCACCTGGTATTATCAGTCTGTTTTACGGTTACAAGACTACTTTATTGAAAAGGGAGAAGAAATATGCAGAAAAAATATTGGTTAACCGGTTTAATTTTTATTTTGATTGCGCTTGCTGGAATTTGGTCCTTTTATCCGCAGCAGTCTAATAGTAAAAGGGAAACATTACCTTAGCCAGTTCACCTGGTCCTTACAGCGAGCTCTTTTTAAAGGGAGTAAGGCCCATTTTGGAAAAAGAGGGTTATCAGGTCGAAAATAAGTCATTTACTAACTTATTAAATGCTGACATTGCCCTTAGCGAGGGGCAAGTTGATTTAAATGTTGATCAACACACTGCTTATTTGAATAATTTTAATAAAGAAAAGAATGGCCAGTTGACGGCATTAACCAAGATTCCAACAGTTCCAATGGGACTCTACCCCGCACAAAAGCACTCCTTAAAGGCCGTTAGTGATGGCGATACGATCGCGGTTCCAAATGATCCGTCCAATACGGCACGAGCTTACCAATTACTGGAAAAAGCAGGCTGGATTAAGCTTCGTTCCGGTGTCAACCCAATTACGGCAACTAAAAATGATATTGTTGAAAATAAGTATAATTTGAATTTTAAGGAAATTGATTCATCAACAATTCCGCGAGTAACTGGAGACTTTAGTTACGTAATTCTTCCTGGTTCTGTGGCCTACAATGCTAAGATTTCATCAAAGAAGATGCTGGTCGCTGAAAAGATTCAAAGTGACTATTATTTGGTAGCAACCACGACAAAAAAGAATGCCAAAACTAAGTGGGCAAAGGCTGTCCAAAGGGCCTACGAATCAAAAGAATTTATTAATTATCTGAAGAAACATAATGATGATAGCTATTGGGTCATGCCACAATAACTGGGTGTGATTGCCGTAAATCAGCGATTCTGTCTGATAGAAGTCAAACTCGTCCCGAGTTTTGACTTCTTTTTTATTTGGATCATCATTCGTCTAACATTATCATAATGTTAAGTTTGAGGTTGAAGTTATTGATTAAAAAACAATGCTGTTCATGATTGGGGAAATGAAATGGAAAAAAGAAAAGTAAGCATCGCCAGATATCTGGTAATGCAGATTTTGTAAAGTTTCCATGCTCTACCTGATTAACAAATGAAAGGTCTTAGCATCAGGCAATTACTGATGGCCAAACATCATAATGATTAGATTTTTTGAACCAGCTATTGTTTTGTGCGACAGAACTTTTATTTTACATCGTTAGTATTTTATTACTCAATTTGAAGTTAATCCGATTCTAGTAACGTTTTCGTGAAACAATGAGAATGGTGTTTAGTCTGTGTTGATTCATTGTATAAGGCTACAAGGCAGTATTGGATTCTATTGATCATCTTCTTTGGACTTTCTAATAAGAAGTTTTCCGATTCTAATTATTGTTTTATACAAAGAGTAAGAAACTTTTATGTGTTACTTCTAACCATCGAAATTGTTTGGATTAATGTCCTCAAAAATCAACTATAAAATTAGATTTAACCTTTTTTTATGATATTGACAGGATATTTACTTCATGACATGATAGAGTAGTAAAATATTAGATTAAAAAGGATGATGAAAATGACACGGAAAAATACTTTAACTGGTTTGATTATTCCAGTTGCATTATTTTTAGTACTGGAATTATTAATTACTCAATTAGGTGTTTATCAAGCTCTGAATGCTTTATATTATCACTTTAATTTAACTCAATTTGAAGCGAATTTTTTGTTTAAAATAAGTGAATTATTTGTGGTGATTCTTTTAAATCATTGGATTACTAAACAATCTTTTTATATGCATAGATCATTTACTATATGGGACTATGCATTTTGGCTTTTGATAATTGCAATGGCTTTGCCATTCTTTAAAACACCTGATCTAATTATCAGTTTGGCCACTGGTGTGATGGGGGGATTTTCTGAAGAGTTCTTAACACGGGGTGTTTTGTTAGGAAGATTTCTCGACTATACATCGCGTAATGGATACTCTTATCGCAAGTTGATGGAAGCTGTGGCTATTTCTAACTTAATTTTTGCATTGTTACATCTTACTAATTTGTCTCATGCATCTTTGCAGTATGTTCTAGTTCAGATTGTTTTATCTTTTTTTGGTGGTCTTGCATACAGTGCTTTATATGTTCAGACTGGAAGCCTTTGGTATCCGATTGCTTTGCATTTTGCAACCGATTACATGCGAACAGCTAATGACATGTCTCAAATTCAAGATGGCCGCTTTGAATCTATGGCTTTGATGGTACTAAATTATCTCAAAATAGGATTAATTATTTATGTTTTTTGGCCACGAAAACATGCTCCAGCCTTGGTGCAACGGATTCAAACTGATAGAAAGAACTGATGCCATTTTTTCGGTTTTAGAATGAAGTTGACAATTTTATGAGTATTCAGTTACTAAGTTATAATGATTAGCTTGTAAAGAAACTTTCCTTAATTTGGAAAGTTTTTTAATTTATGGGTTATTTTTAATACAACAAGTTATTTAGATTATGAATAATGTATGTAAACACTTATTATAATGTTACCATATCAGCAATCAATTCAATTAAGATGGTCAAAATATTTTTGACGATGTAATGTATTAAATGGGTGATAAGTTAAACTGGATTTATAATATTAAATAGAGAATCTAGATAAAATATTAAAAAATATTTTTTGCAATTCTGTGTTCTAATACATGGTGTCACTAAATATAGGCTAGTATAAAATATTGTGTACGATCCACCCGTAATGTATTTAGTTTGAGAGTATTGACTCAATTTAAAAAAGTGATATGTATGTTTAAAATATAATGGGTGCATTATGAAGAAAACGTTATTTAATACAAAGATGTGCACCATGTGGGGCGTTCTGTAACTGATCAACGGGATCAAAGCAGGCAGTTAATTCTAGAAAAAGCGTCTATGATCCGTCGGGAAATTCAGTATAATGTAAATTTAACAGATCAAGATAAGCAATTTATTTTAACTGGAATTGATCGTTGGTTACAAAACCATTATGCTGCGATGAATCATGGTAATACGGCAGATGAGATTGTTAGACAGCAGCAGTATGCTATTCAACAAATGCAAAACTTGTATCAAGATAATCGATTCTGGCATACTTGGTTAAGCCGTCAACGTTTTATTTCCTTACCGGATACAGGACGTACTGCTGAGCTAAGATGGACATCCCTTTTTCAGTTCGTTAATTATTTTCTTATTTCCATTGGCTAATAAAAAACGCCGATTATGAAATGAAGGAGGAAACCATGGAGATTAAGTCTCCATGGTTTTTTTATTTTTAGAAATTGTTAAAATTGATATTTCGTTTATCTACATAGCGATTGATATCGTGAGATTAATGATAAATATTAATAAAAAAAGACGTAAAATTATGAACGAGGTAAGTTTTGATGGAATTCTTGTTAAACTGTTTTTGTTAAGAAAACTAAATTAGACGATTAAAAAATAAAAACCAATATAGGAAGACAAATAATCATGTTGCGTATTAAGAAAGAAGTCGTGTTCCTTCATTTTATTAACTTTGTTTTAATTTTTAACCTTTTGTAAAAATGGTATAATAACATACAAAAGCTTATTTTGTTTTATTTGTAAAATGATGTTAAATAACTTCATAAGCCCGGACGGGGTTGAACACCTTACCCTATTTCTTCAGGAGAAATATATGTATGTTATATAATAAGAGAACACACCAAAAAATAAATGATAAAAAGATACTTCGTAGAGTGAATAGCCAGTGGGTAGTCGTTTCAGTGGCTACCTTATCACTAGCAGGTGCCATCGGTTTGAGTCAAGTGTCTCAAGTTAGTGCCGATACAAACCAGGTTGGGAATCAGGCTGAAAGTGTTAGTGGAACGGATGTTCTCACGCCTCCGACAGGTGGAAACTCTTATACAGTTGCGGATGCTAATAATTACTCGGACCAAATCCAACAGGGATACTTAGACGGCTATCAAGGTAAGTCTAATCAATCACAAACTTTGAGTGGACGAGGGGCAGATTATTATAACGTTGCTTATGCTGGGGCTCAAAAAACTTTACAGGCTTATAACAGTGCAACCCAAGGCCAGGGCGCTGGTAATCAAGACTATTATTTTTATGGAAATACTGCTAAAAAGGCCGATGGATTTTCTAATGATAATAAAGATGCTCAAACTGGGATAAATGGAAGTGCTCAGCCTAATTCAGATGCTGATAAAGCTAGCGAACAAGGAACTCAAGTTTCTAATGTGCAAGGGGATAATTCGACGCATTTTAATTCGGTGCTAACGGATGGAACCCCTCAGAATTATGGGACATCTGATGATGTGAATCAAGGTGGGGCTGATACTCCGAAAGAAGCTAAGGCCAGTGTTAAAAAATATGAAAATACGCTGGTCAATCTTTTTAATTCCAGTAATAATACTTCAATTAAGGTTAGTGATTACAATCAAACCATTACAATTCCAACAGCAACGGATTCTATTATTGCTAGTTACCGCAATGGTTTGGTTGGATCAGGTTTGCAAAAAGCTTTTGAATCGGCGGTTAATTATACTTTAGGACAATTAGGACAACGAGATGCAGAAACTGGTAAATGGCAAGGGGTTTACCATGGGAGTAACGGGCAAACCAAAGACTTTTACCTTAGTAGTAACACGGCGAAAGTTACTAGTCCTTATGATCAGGCTTATCGTGGTGCCAAAAGTGCAATGAACCGGTATTTTACTAATAACATCTATAATGGAAATACAGCGGTTGCTCAGTCAGATACTGGTAATTTTTATTATGACCAAGGGTTCAATGACATCGTCACTCAAGCTTCTAATGGTGTTGTTTATGTTGCTAATGGGCAGCAGTGGTCATCGATCATGACTGGACAAATCCAGACTTACACAGTTGGTGGCTATGTGGCCGGTAATATTAATACAGTTAAATTAGTTAATGATATTGATTTAACCGGTGCAACCAATGGCGAAAATGATGGGACTATTTATACTAATATGTCAGTCTTAACTGTAGATGGCCAACATCACATGATGGACTTTCACGGAAATAATTATACGGTTAATCGTCTTGGCCCAGGTGCTTTGGATTTATATGTTCAAAATTTTCAGACTCTTTATGGATCTAATTATTTTGGCCCATTCCGCGCTGAGGCAGGAGCGTCCTTACATTTTAGCAATCTAAATTATGTTGGTCCTCAACTTTTAAGTTCTTATAATAATGATAGTTATGCTTCTGGCAATATTAATGTTGTAACACCTACATCTAGTGACGCAACTTATACGTCACCTTTTCAAACTAAGGTTTATATGGAGGGCGGTGGAAACCAACAAAATTTGGAAGTTAATAATTTTATCTTGGAAACTAATGCTCACTTTTTTGGAAACGCTTCTCCAGTAAGGGGTGGCATTAATGTTGTGGTTCAAGGGAATTTCACTATTGGCGAAAATGCCAAAATGACGCTAATCCCTCGAGGGTTTTCAAATTCTGAATTTACTGTTGATAGTAGTACTTGGGGAGTTTGGCTTCGAAATACTGGTTCTTCATTGAACATTAATAAAAACGCTACTTTAAATATTATTCCTGATAATTTTCAAGGAGATAAGTATATTTTTGGTGGTGCTGTTTACAAGGCCTATGCTATTCAAATTAATATTAATGGTGGAACGCTAAATTATGAAGCGCAAGGTGGATTAGCTGGTTACTATAATCAACCAATTGATTTGCAAGGTGGTTCGGGAACTCAAATTAGTGTAACCAATGGTGGCCTGATGCAGGTCATGATGGATCAAGTTCCAGATGGTCAAGGAGTATACTCCTACACCCGTAATGGTCATCAAGCTACTTGGAATGCCCTGATTAACAATGTCGGCCAAGGAATTTTTAATGTAGGCGCGCGCGGTAACTTAAAGGTTGGTGTAACTAACTCCGATACTAGCTATATTGTTCCCTATTATGGTCCGATTAGCATCAACACGATTGGTTCTAACCATGCTATTTTTATTAAAACGCCAACGGTTTCACAATTTCAAACAACTTCGTCTGGACAGGGATTAGCTGGTTCTGGAACTGCTGGGAACATCAACGCGTATACAGTTGCAGTTTATGATGGTAATCGTAAGCGATATCTATACAATTTTTCCTTAGCTTCAGGATCGAACCAGTATACTGGGATTGATTTACAAGGAAATCAGATTTCTGGAACAATTTCTGGAAATACCCTAGAAATTTTTGACGTGCCATCTGTTTCATTTATAGGGAATCTTTCTAAAACTATTGATGCTGATGGGACGGCAACAATAACGGGATATGCTCGACTGGCAAATTATCAAGAGTTGGATAACAATCCCGAACCCATTTATGTTGGAATTGCCACTAGTAACACTGATCCACAAGGCAATTATAACAACTTAACTCAAGTTTCAGGGTCGACTATTGTAAATAAGGATTCAATTGCAGATCCGAATACCTATGTAAGCCAAATAGCAACTCCTGCTGATTATAAAGGGGGAATTATTCCAATTACCTTTAAATTGGCCAAAGGACAAAATCCAGCATATATTGGTATGCGACTCCATTATGGAGTTAGTGCGGTTAACTCTATATTAACTCCAGATAAATACTACACGACAGTGGAAGGGTATCAACAGGGACAAAATGGAAAAGTTTTGGAAGTGGTTAATGGCGGAGATATGCAAGTGGCCACAGGATCTCTGGCAGACATTTCAACAGGGTTAAAAGATGCGATTGTTGATAGTATTACAGGTTCTTCGGCCAGTCGAGATCAGCAGTCCTTTAATCAAAAAGCAAATGCTGACTACTTAGCTGCCTATGCCAGTGTTCAGTCTGGATTTTCAGCCTATAAGGCTAACCCTGATAAAGATCCAACAACCATACCTGCTTATTATAGTTCCTCTAATCCGGAGGCCTTCGTACTTGGTTTTAATGAAGCAGCTTATCAAACTGGGGTTCAAGATGCTCGATTTAATGTAACTAATGTAGTAGCGGATAAAAGTCAGAAATATCAAGAAGCTCAAGATTATTACAAGAAAGCTTACCAGGAGACACAGCTTTCTGTTAATCAAGGTAAGAACACAAGTCAAATACAATCTAAATATCCAAGTACAAATTCGAATTCTACTCCGGATGTGCCAATTGCCAATACAGCGGCTTACCAAGGTATATCGGATGCTCAAGCTTTAGTTGCTTTTTTTAGTGATATTCAGAGTGGGAAAATTAGCAGTGGACAGTTCAATACTCTTACTAAAGAACAACAAGCGGTTTATAATGATGCTAAAATTGGTTTTCAAAACGCTTTAATGGTTGACCGCTATGCAGTTAACCCGGATATGAATGCTAACAAAGTTGAACAAGATGCTTTCGATTATGTCCAATCAATGATTAATGGGGCCCTTAGTCAAAATAAACCTGTTACAGTTGATACTAGCTATCATTTGAAGAACCTGGAAGCAGCACAAATCGGTTGGCAATTAGCCCAGGATGCAGTTGCATCGGCTAGAACAAATGGGATTGATAGTATTGAGGCACAATTGTTGGATCCGTCACAACTGAATTCAGATAAATCTATCAATGCGACTGTTTATCAATATTTGAAATTTGGTGCCTATGCCGGATTACAAGGTAAGACTGATACACTGTTAAACACATTGGAAAAAGTAGGTTACAATCAAGTAATTATTCCAGTTGCTAAACAAGAAGGAATTAATGCAGTCAATCAGTTGACGGGATCTAAAGCCACCTCAGGGGTCGCAGCGGCCTCTCAAACAGGTTTAGCTGCTTTTGGACAAGGATATGCTGATGCCATAGCGTCTTACGAAAATGGTTATAATACAGGTTTAATTGAGGCTCAAAAACATGGTCTGGTGAGTGACCAACCGACTATCCCAAATAACGTTACTGATCAGTTAAAGAGTGCTTACTTAGCTGGATATCATGGAGCAGTTGATGGTTACAAGGATGGACAGGCTAAAAATGATCAGCACAGGGATAAGAATGGAAGTCCACTTTATCAGGATGCTTATCAGAAGAGCTATGCCAGTTCAGCTAATTTAGACGAAAAAACATCAAATAGTAATCAAAATAATAACAATAGTTCAAATAATGATAATAATCAGGAATCAAACGAAATAGTTCCAGATGGAGCTAAGTTATTTTTGAACAATGAACCGGCACCTTCAGGTAATTCGGAAGAAAATCAAAATATTCTTAAAAATTATTATGCTACTCAGCAAGGCTTCGTGGATATCTTGTCGGGAAATAAAACTGATACTAGCAATTATGCTGCTGATCAAAAGTCTGCATATGACAGTGGAAAAAAGGCTGCGAATGATGTTTTAGTGGTTTGGAAATCGGCTATGCTAAGTGGTCAACAAGTACTTCCTGTTCAGGGGATTCCAGATCTGACAAGCGCTACTAATGATGCCTTTAACGCAACTGTTGCTCAAGTTGAGGGAATTGGTTATCTTATTTCTGATAAACCAATGAATCAGATTATTTTATCTACTTTAGGGAAGGGAGGTATTAGTAATTATAATAATGGGGTTCTCCAATCCTTGACTAATCCACAAGCAATGGGAGAAGATTTCTTTACTCAGGCAGGAATTAAAGATGTGAATGATGGTTATCGCGGCAATGCTCAAACTGGAAATGTAAGTTCCAATGGTTACCTCCAAGGTCTTGAGTTAAAAGAAAATGAAGCTACTGGAATTGACCAGGCCAATAATGACGCAACGGTAACAATGAGTGACCCAACTGCTCAAGATGCACTTTTAGGGACTAAAGATGGTTATAACGATGTCTTTAATCGTGGTGGCTCGCAAGATGTATCGCATCGAAGTCGTGCGTATCAAGACGCTTATCTGCAGGCGGTGAATTCAGCAACAAATTTGAATCTGATTCCTAGTATTCTTAATTCTGTAACAAATCGCGCCGGGAACCCATTCTTGAAGAATAGTGCCCAGTCTTTGGCCAGTTCACAAGTTTTTACTAATGCTCAGAACGGGTTTGATGATGCTTTAAATGGTGGAGTAAAAGCTGAGCCGAGCTCTCAAGATAAAAGTTACCTTACTGGGTTTAATGCTGGTCTAAAAGTCCAGTCTGACTATCAGCGAGCTTGGTCAGAACAGCTTCCAAAAGTGAATAGCCAAGACTCGGATACTTATAATGGTGCTGCAGCTGCTATTATTGCGGTATATCAATATGGAACGAAATCTCATATTGGTGTTGATGAAATTCACAATGGAGCTTATGTTGCTGCTTATAATCTTGCAGTTGATCAGGCTAATGCTGCGAATAATCAAGCGACTAATGCTGTCTTAACTGGTAATGTTGCAGATCATAGTAAGCTTTCAAGCGCTGCTGCTCAACTTATCTATGATCATGCTTATCAGCAAGTTGCCTTAGGAATGAAATTAAAACTATCTCAGGTGCAAAACCCCAATGCAGTGGTAGTTGTTCCAAGTAGCAATGATCAGCTAACTGGCTATCAAGCAGCACAGTCCAGTTTAGATGCTCTCAATGTCGCTTCCAATTCTAACGTTCCAACATCGCCGGCCGATCAGCAAGCAATGCAAGACGCTAAAAAACAGGCGTTATTGGAGTTAAAAGATCCAAATAATGATGAGAATATGGCTATTGTTCCAGACAATGACGTTGTAAGTAGTCAAATTTATAAAAATAGTTATTTCTTAGCCAAGCAAGCTGCTGCCGTTCTAGTAAATGCTGGGGTTCAAAGCTATCTTACAGGAGATCAAGTCATTCAAGAAACTAGTCCTGCGGCTACAATCATTAATCTAGCCATTCACCAAGCGCAGAGTGGTTTTGAACAAGGAATCAAAGGAGGTGTCAGTCAACAACCGGCTAACAGTACTTATCAAGGTTCTTATCAAAATGGTTATCAAGCTGGTTTATCTGTATATCAAGCGATAATTGATAGCCAAGCCGGTCACGTACAGCCTAATGTGGTCGCTGATACGAGTTCTTATCAATTGGCACAAGCTGCTTATCAATCTGGACTTGATGCGGTTAATGGCGGCAAAGGATTGTCTGATTCTCAGACGGTGGCTAATAATCCAATTAATAATGAAGCTTACCAAAAGGGAATGAAGGATGGTCTTGCAGCTCAAGAAAATGGTCTCTTGCAGTTCCAAAAAAATCCTTTATCAGATACAGTAACAACTGTGAGTGCTAATCCTAATGTTCAAAAACTCGCTCAAGTAGCAATGGATCAAGCAAAGGTTGGATTTGATTCCATACTTATTGGGACTAGCATAACTAATCCTACTGCCATACAACTTGATGGTATGAACCTTGGTAGGCTGGTTAAGGAGTATGCTGATTCGGTCTTAAATAACGAGAATCCACCTGTGGCAAGCATTCCAGAAACAGTTCAAACTGCAGTTCAATCTTCTATAGATCGAGTAAAAAAACTTTTTGAATCCAATCCAGACATTAGTGATCAAAGTGCGTCATCATCATCGATTGACCGCTACGTTTACTTTATTGCCGTTGACCGGTATCAAAAGGAATATGATCAAGGCGTTCAATTGGCGCAAAATCTAAGTGATGATCCTAAAAGCACTCCGGCTGAAAGCCAAGGCTTTAAAGATTTTTGGCAAGGAATTAATTCTAAAATTGTGCCCGGTCAAGATTTATTATTGAATCCTAATCGAGGCCAAAATATTGGTATCATAGCTGCTAAAACTTATCAACAAGGTTATCAGGCTGCTCTAGATCGAATTGATGTAGCTCCTAATAATGACCCTATTAGCCAAGATTCTTTTGTTGGTGCTCAAGAAGGCTTTAATGATAGTTTTTCTGATAAAAAGGTAACGCCTGATCATCAACAAGGTTGGTCTTGGATAAAAATTCAAGCATACAGAAAAGCTCAGAGCACTTTTCAAGACTTGAAAACTAATGGGGCGATAGCTTTCTTAGATGGAAAGCCTCCTTTCACTATTTTGTCGATTTCAGACAACGCGAGACAGTTGGGATATGAGGCAGCGGAAAGTGGTTATCAGATTGCTTCAACACTCACTGAAAATCAATTAACAGATGAGCAAAAGACCGATAAGAACTTCATGCTTGGTTTTAAAGCATATAAAGAAGTTCAAAAAGGTCTAGTAGCTGCATCTACCCAAGTTGATCGTCCTGATGTTAGCGCTGACAAAAATCAAAGGGACGCTTATCAAGCTGCCCAAGACGCTATTCTAGATGGTCAAAATCCACTGAGTTCCACTGATTTATCTCGATATAGTCAAGCTTATCAGACTGCCTATCGTGCAGTTACTCATGATGCTCAGGATGGTAGCAGAATTGGTCTATCTGATTCTAAGAAGCCTGATACTTTGAAAACAGACATTCGAAAGGAAAGTGCTTTTTATCAGCAAGCTTACCAAACAGCTTATCTTCAGGCTCGTCAAGCTATTGACAAGGGAATTCAAGCCTTTATTACCGGTCAAGATCAAGAGCCGGTAAGCAATGATTTGTACCAATATGGATATCAGCAAGCTCAAGCTGGTTATCTGGCAGCCATTAGTTCTTCTATGAAACCATTAACTCAAACAGAACTTGCTACTCCGTCCTTTATGTTTGGATTTCAAGTGGGCCAAGCAACACTTCAAGCAATTGAAGATCAAGAAAAATCTGAAAATCATAGTCTTAATGAGGTTAATCAGATTGCTTACAATCAGGCCATTCAAGCGTTTTCCCAAGGGGTGGCCGATGTCAATAAGGGGGGAAATTCGAAAACGTTAGCAGATAATCCCGTTAATGACTTAGCATATCAGGCTGGTAAACAATCGGCCAATAAAGTTAAGCAAGCCGCATTGGAACAACTTTTAAATAATCCACTTTCTGATAATGTCATGGATATTAGTCCAAATTCGCAATTACAAGCATTGGCTAATCAAATTATGAGTGACGGTAAGAAGGCTTTTCTATCTGGATTCCAAGGGGAGTCAATAGCAGAAACCAGTCCAGAAGTTGAGGCTAGTTTGGAAATAGGGCGAAAGGCTCGGTTATATGTGCAATCTATTCTAGAAGATTCATATGTGGGGGATCAGCAGCTCCCCATAGCCATAAAAAACCAGATTAAGGAAATATTATTAGAGGCGAAACAAGATTTTCAAAAAAATCCAAAAACGACTGATCAAAGTACCTTTGACCACACATTTGATCAATTGGTGTATGATCAAGCGATTTTGAATTATCAAAAAGCTTATCTGACCGGTGTTAGATCTATGGAGTCTCAGGAAAATCCGATAACTCCATCTTGGGCTTTTGACCAGGGACGGATGGACTACTTAAACGGCTTGAAATCAATTGTTGTTCCTAAAAGCTCGTCAATTTCTCAAGCGAACTTTGGTCAGCAGGCTGGTATTGACGCTGCCGATATATTTAAAAAGGCCTACCAGTCGGCACTAGATCAGGAGGCATCTCCGCATGTTAATGATATTTTTTCTGAGCAAGTCTTTGCTGGTGCGCAAACAGGATTTCAAAATGGTTTATCTCATCAAATTAAGGGAGAAGTTGCGCTGAATCAATTAACTGATCCGGAAAAATTGGCTTACCAACTTGCAGTTCAAGAAGTTCAAGACAGTCGTATTGCTGGTGCTCAAGATTACATTCAAGGCAAACGTAATTCGAATGGTTTTGGAATCTTGAATCAAGCCATGAATAATGGATATCAAGTTAGTCAAAACGGTTATAAATGGAAGATTGATTATCCAGGTCAAGAGTTAACTTCAGACCAAAAAGAAGATAACGCTTTTATGATTGGCTATCAAGCTTATGAAGATGCCCAATCTGGTCAGAATTTAGCTATTACTTTAGCAAATCTACCAGTTAACTCGTCAACAAGCTTATCAGATGCTTATTATGGAATTCGGGATGGGTACAAAATTGATGAAACTGAGGTTGCTGAACCTGATTTGACTGGAAAGTCACCAGCTTATCAGGATGCATACTTAATAGGTAAACAATCTGGTAAAATAGCATATTCTGCTGGATCTCAGGCTTTCTTAAAAGGTTATCAACCACCACACCAGAGCGATTTAAATAGCCAGGTAAGCTTGGCAGGCTATCAGAAAACACAGCTTGGTTTCAATGATGGGGTAGCCGGTCAAAAAGCAGATCAAAGTCAAGGAAAGTACTACTTAGGTTATCAATCAGGTCAAGCGGCAAGAGAAGCTTTGTTGTCCAAAACAGAGGAAACAGTTGTCGATCAAAATAGTTATAATAGTGCTCAACAAGGGTATCAAGATGCTTTGAAAGAAATTTTGGTTAATCCAGATCAAGAACCAACTGTTATTATTGGCAACGCAGCTTACCAGTATGGATTCCATCAAGGTTGGATGCGCTTATATCGGGCCTACCAAAAAGGTCTAGAGCAGTTTAGTCAAGGTGGACAAAGTTCTGATATCAGTGATATTTTAGGAACGGATGACCAGAAAATGGTGTTTAAGGCCATGTCAGATAGTTTATCTGGATTCCAAAAGGGTTTAACTTTAGGATTAGACTTTAATCTTGATAACGAGGCACCTCGAACAGGATATGATCTAGCCAAATCAGTATTAGAGGGTATTGCTCGCGTACAAAAGGGACAAGATCCAGCAACAAATTGGAGTGTTTTAGATCAGGCAATTCAATCAGCGAAACATGCTGTGTCCGTTAATCCTTTAGGAAATTGGACACTGCCAACAGTCTTTCAGGATAATTTATTAGCATCCATTACTTTTTGGCACGCGATATTTGTCTTTCAATCTAACTACCATGGAGTGAGTCGGTCTTCTTTTCAATCACAAGAATTTTTTGCCAATTTGAATTATAATACAGCCATCTCTGCGATCTTGAATGATTCTTTGGGTAGAAAAAATTCCTTGCAATTGAATCAAGGTTCCTATCTCAATCGACATTCTCAAAATCAACATGCAGTCTCACAATGGGAAGGGGCAAAAAATTCATATTTTGATCGAAAATTAACGAATTTATCCTTAGCTGATAATATTGTGATTGATTATCGAGATCAATTTATTTTAGCCTCGACTATAGTTGGGTTTATTACAATGCTTTCATATCTCGTAAAAAGGAAGCAAGATTCATGATGACGGAAGGGCCACTTTAGTGGCCTTTTTTTGTTGAGTTATGAAATATTTAATCGTTTGATCGTTCTTTATGATTTATAAAGAGAGGACTTAGTGACCTGTTATTTATGATTCACAATAACGAATATGTTGATTAATTAGTAGACTAGAAAAAAGTCTTCAGTTATCAAAATGGTATTTCGCTTGTCCGAGTTTAATTGCCTTTCAAAAAATTCAATTAAGATGGGGGAATTTTTCCACTACTTAAGGAGAAATTTAGTTAACATCTTGCAATCATATTTAGTATCTAGTAGGTCTAACGTAGAAAATTATGATATTATCACCTGTTCTGATTGTTATTGAAATAGTCTTTCAAAAGTATCTGAGTATAATTTAACTTCAAGTGTTGACCGTGTAAATATTCTGGTGGTTATAATTTTTATCTCTTGTGATGAAAAATGAAGATTAGGGAATCTATTCAAATATTATGTTATCTTTTTATTTGTATCTTTTGTTACTTCGGTGTATACTTTTCATTGCATAAATGTTTAATTGAGGTGCTGGAATGGATACTAGAGTAAATAAGTTCCAAAAAAGAACACATTTTAAAATGTACAAAGCCGGAAAGAAGTGGCTAGTTGCAGGAGTGGTAACTTTTGCTCTAGCATCTGCCGGTCAAATAATTATGGGCCATGCCCCAATTGATTTTGGGCAAGACACTACAGCCTATGCGGCAGACAGCTCAACGAACTATTGGTTCGGTCAAAACACCGATTACTACAAACGATATACTGAGCTGCCAGGACAAACGCAAATTCCTCAATCTGTTCAACAAACATGGGGTTATGCAAGAACTGAAATTCCGTTGTTGCAAGCACAAACAAACCTTAAGTTTGATAGTTTGAATTATGATGCAACAACAGGACTCTATAGGCTAACAATCAAGATGAACGTTCCCCAACTGACACAATCTGGTGCGGGCCGTACATCGTATCTTGATTTAGGATTTTCAGATTCTTTGTCAGCAAAGACATCCGGAATTCCAAGCCTGATTGCAGCTAACGGTAACCCTGGTACTTTGGTCGCAAACGGTAATGGTATTTACAGTAACAATTTCTCTGCCGGCGGATATGTTGGTGGTACATCAACCATATCAATTCAACTTAACCCTGTTAAGATCCAAAAGAACGATGAAATTTCAGTAATGTATTCATCAGATACGGGCACGACAGGGTACCACCCAATCTTCTCGACCGTTCGTACGATGGGCTACAACGAATTTGGTTTGCAATTCAACCAAACACTGTTGAAGCAAATGAAGACCAATTCAACAAACACCATCAACAACTCAAAGCTTTCAACGAAACAGAAAGCCGCTGAGCAAGCAAAAGTAAACAGTGTAACGACTGACGAAGATTTTGTTAATAAGTTGCAAGACATCGATAAAGAAATCGATGCAAAAAGCAAAGCCAATGCTGTTTCGATCGCCACTCAGCGTGCTATTGCATTGCAACAATATAAAGACGCGCACAACGTTGATAAGTTGTTAGCGAACATCGCAAACGATTCAACGTTGACATCCGACCAAAAAGCAGCACAGTCAAAGCAAATCAATGATGCCATTGCAGTTATCAATGGCAACTTGGGAAACGCAACAGATTCTGATGACGTAGCCGCTGTAATTGCAGATACGTCTCAAGACAATATTATTGCGTCAGCCTATAAGTCAGGAGTCGACTTAGCAACTCAAATTAAAAATGCACAAGCTGCCATTGATGATCAAATTGCAAAGTCAAAAGCATTAGTCAACAGCAATAATGTTTTGACAGACGCTGAAAAAAGTGCACAAAGTAGTGCAATTGATGCCATCGGAACGGCTGTGAAAAACAACATTGCCGCCAAAACGAGTGCTGACGATATCAACGCAACACAAGCCGCAGGCGTTAAAAATCTGACTGATTTAGATACAGCAAAGCCAAATGCCTATACGGCATTGACAAATAAGGCAAACACTGCTGTTGCGACAATCAACAATGACGAAAACTTGACAGACGCTGAAAAAGCGACAAGAAAGAGTCAAGTAACAGACGCTTTGAAGAAGCTCACTGACCATATTGACCAAGCTACAGACCCTGGTGTTGTCGACAGCTTAAAAAACAACACTGATTTGGACGTGGCCATCACAACGGCAACATCAGACAACGGTGTCACGCCAATCGGCACACAACGCGATAATGCCAATAAACAAATTGACCAAGCGGTTTCTGATACGAAATCAAAGATCAATCAAGACCCAACTTTAACAGCTCAAGAAAAAGCCACTCAATTAGCCAATGTTGATAAGGCAGCCTCTGAAGCCAAAACAGCGATTGCCAATGGGTCTGCTCAAATTGTGGCCAATGCCGTTTCAAGAGCCCAGGGAGCAATTGCTGGTAGTTATATTGCAGGAAAGCCGTTGTCTGACCGTCAACAAGACGCCGAAAAAGATTTGCAAGCAACTACTGAAACAGCTAAACATAATCTGGATGATCAGGTTGCCCAGGCGAACAACGACGTGAACAATAATCATTATTTGACAGATGATGAAAAGGCAGCTCAAAAGCAAGCTATCCAAAATGCAGCAAATGCAATTCTTGCAAAAATAAGCAACGCCACTAATGCAGACGACATCGACGCCATCTTAAATGATGGAAAAAATGTTGTTAGCAACTTGAATGGCCAAAAACTTGACGCACGCACGACCATCAATAATGCCGCACAAGATGCCAAAGCGAAGGTCAACAACAATAATGCTTTGACCGCTGATGAAAAAACAAAGCGTGTGTCCCAGATTGAAGCCGCTCAAGCAGCTGCAAAGCAAGCTGTTGATGCGGCAACAGACGCTGATACGATTGCTAAAATCCCCGCAAACGGTTCAGATTTTGATAAATCCATTAAAAGTGCAACGGATTTTTCAAATGTCACATCATTAAATGATCAACAAGCCAACGCAGGAGTAGCAGTAGCAAACGCCGGACAAGCAGCCAAGGATGCACTAGATGCTGCCAAAACAGCTTCAGAAAATGCAATCAACCAAGATGGCAGTTTAACGTCTGAACAAAAGGCCATGCAAAAAGCAGCAATCGACGCAGCGGTGTCAAATGCCAAAAACAACATTGCAAGCACAACCAATGCCGACGATGTTACTAAAGCACGAGACGTAGCTGTAGCTGCTATTTTGAAAATGACGAGCGATAAAACAAATTCCCGAGAATCATTGGCAAAAAATGCGCAAGACGCCATTGATAAAATTAACCAATATGACGCATTGACCTCCGGTGAAAAAGCGTCCCGAATTCAACAAATTCAAGATGCTTACAATACGGCGACAACCGCTATTGATGATGCAACCAATTCGCAAGTCATTGCATCTGTGGGAAACACGACTGGCTTTACCAACGCAGTTGCCAAAGCAACGGACTTTTCAAACGTTTTGTCATTAGCCGATCAAAAGACTGCAGCTGACAAGCAAATTGATGACATAACTGCTGTGATTAAGGCAAATATTGATGCCGACACAAACTTAAGTAGTGAAGACAAGACTGCTCAAAAATCAACAATTGACGCAGTAGCCGCATCTAAGAAAAATGTGATCGATTCAGCTACCAATGCTGATGGTATTGTGACTGCTAAGAATGTCGCCGTTCAGACAATCAATGGACTAGACAAGACAAATGCTGATAGAGCAATGTCTGTCCAAGCGTCATCCACACATGCGACTATCAACGGCAATCCTGCATTGACGCAAGCTCAAAAGGCCGCCTTTAACAAGCAAATTGATGATGCTAAACAAACTGCTCAAAGCAATGTTAATAATGCAACAGATTCATCAACCGTCGCATCATTGATTGATTCACAAAACAGCGACTACGCCAAGCAGTTGCAAAATGTTTTAGCTCAAGCAGGCCAAACACCGTCTATCCAAGCACAGCAAACTGCGGCTAATCAAGCAATTGATGCAGCTACCACAGCCGCCAAGGCAAAGGTTGACGCAGATTCATTAATTGCAGATGCTGACAAGCAAGCTCAAAAAGATGCTTTAGACGCAGTGGCTAATCAAGCTAAGACAACCATTCAACAAGCAGCAACAGCCGATGACATTAATCAAGCTCAAGCTAATGGCACCAATACCCTGAACAGTTTAGACAAGATAAATGCTGACAAAGTAGCGTCACATCAGGCATCATCAGCTCATGCGACAATCAATGACAATCCTGCATTGACGCAAACTCAAAAAGACATCTTTAATAAGCAAATCGATGATGCTAAACAAACGGTTCAAGATAATGTCAATAAGGCAACAGACGCATCAACAATTGTGTCGCTGGTTAGTTCACAAAATAGTGATTATGCCAAGCAATTGCAAAATATTTTGACAAATGCTTCGTCAACCCCTTCTTTAGATATCCAAAAGACAACGGCTAGTCAAGCCATCGATGATGCAGCTAACACTGTAAAATCAGACGTTGACGCTGATCGGTCAAATCAAAAAGCAGTCATAGATGCGCAAGCATCGAATGCTAAACAAGCAGTTCAAAATGCCAACAATGCAGATGAAGTCAACCAAGCACAAACGCAAGGGATTCAAAGTATCAACGATCTTGCAAATGCAAAAAAATCTGCGAGTCAAGCAGTTAAAGATGACGCCCAAAAAGCACGCGATGTCATCAATAACAGTCCCGTATTAACAACTGTAGAAAAAGCAAATCGTAATAAGCAAATTGACGCCGCTGTGACGAACGCGCAAAACGCAATCGACCAAGCAACTACCCCGGATGATGTCAATCAAGTGGTGTTAGACACATCAGATTTCAAAACAAGTCTGGCAGCTAGTGTCGATACTAGCCAAGTGCCGTCCATCCAAGCACAGCAAGTTGCAGCCGGTAAAGTAATTGACGCAGCTACCACAGCCGCTAAAGACAAGATTAATGCTGACACGAATTTGAGCGACACTGATAAGCAAGCTCAAAAAGATGCTTTAGACGCAGTCGCAAATAAAGCAAAGGACAACATCCAACAAGCAACGACAGCTGATACTATTAACCAAGTTCGGGATAATGGTACAGACGCTTTGAGTAGTTTGGACAAGACAAACGCCGATAAAGCAGTGTCTGACCAAGCGTCATCCGCTCATGCAGCTATCAACGGCAATCCTGCATTGACACAGGCTCAAAAAGACGCCTTTAACAAGCAAATTAATGATGCTAAGCAAACTGCTCAAGATAATGTTAATAATGCAACAGATTCATCAACCGTAGCATCGTTGGTTGATTCACAAAACAGTGACTACGCTAAGCAGTTGCAAAACGTTTTAGCTCAAGCAGGCCAAACACCGTCTATCCAAGCGCAGCAAACTGCAGCCAATGAAGCAATTGATGCAGCTACCACAGCTGCTAAGGCAAAGGTTGACGCAGATTCATCAATTACAGATGCTGATAAGCAAGCTCAAAAAGATGCTTTGGACATCGTAGCTAATCAAGCAAAGGCCATCATTCAGCAAGCAACAACGGCCGATGCTGTTAATCAAGCACAGGTCAATGGTGCCAATGCCTTAAATAGTTTGGACAAGACAAATGCGGATAATATGATTGCCACAAAAGCAAAGGACGCTCGCAGTCTAATCAACAACAGTTCAGCTTTGTCAGACAATGAAAAGGCCAACCGTAACAATAAGATCAATGCGGCTATCAGTAAGGTTCAAAGCAAGGTCAACCAGGCAACAACACCTGAAGAAGTCAATGCAGCAATCGCTGATACATCTGATTTCTCGAGTGCGCTTGCAAACGCAACAAACATGGATAACATTGAGACCATTGCGCAACAACAAACTGATGCTGGAAAAGTTATTGACGCTGCGAATGCAGCTGCCAAGGCTAAGGTTGATGCCGACACAAATTTGAGTGACGCTGATAAAGCGGCTCAAAAAGCAACTTTGGATAGTTTGGCCAATGCTGCTAAGCAAAATATTCAAAATGCTCAAACAGCCGATGACATTACAAAGGCCCAAAATACTGGTGTAAAATCATTGAATGACTTAGATAAAACAACTGCCGATAAGCAATTATCTGACAAGGTTGCCCAAGCTCATGCTACTGTAAATAGTGATAATGATTTGTTACAAGCTGAAAAAGATGCCCGTAATCAAGCAATTGACACGGCCACTAAGACTGTGCAAGACACTATTAATAAGGCAACAACCCTTGACGATATTGCAAAGGCACTTGCAAACGGTGCTGATTTCGATAGTGCCATCTCTAAGGCAACCTCAACTACAGAAGTGACACCTTTGGCTGGTCAAAAAGCCGCAGCTGCCGAAGCAATTGATAACGCTGTGACCGCAGCTAAGGCTAAAATTGAGGCTGATACAAATTTGAGTGATGTCGATAAACAAGCACAAGAAGCAACCATCAATGATTTGGCAAACAAGGCAAAAACAAACATCAATGCCGCCACAAATGCCGATGGTGTTACGGCTGCTAAAACAACTGGCGTTAATAGCATCACTAATTTAGACAAAACATCCGTTGACGCTAATTTGGTAAAGCAGGTTCAAGCCGCTCATACGGCCGTTAACAATAATCCTGCTTTGAGTTCTGCCGAAAAGCAGAGGCGCAATCAAGCAATTGATGATGCTGCCAAAGCTGCTCAAGATGTTGTCAATAAGGCAACAACAATTGACGATGCCAACACTGTTATTTCTTCAGGAAATACGTTGGATAACGCTTTGAAATCAGCAACGTCAAGTGACGGCGTTAAAACCGTCGCAGGCCAGCAAGTAGACGCTGGTACGGAAATTGATGATGCAGCTGCTAAAGCAAAACAAGCAATTGATGCTGACAAGACCTTAACGGATGTTGATAAACAAGCACAAAAAGATGTCATCAACAGCCAAGCTGATATGTTCAAGAAAGCGATTAATGCTGCAAACAACGCCGATGATATTAGTAAGAACACTGCTGCAGGTGTTAAGTTCTTGCAGGACTTAACGGACGCTAAAATGCAAGCGAATGTCAAATTAGCATCAGATGTTCAAAATGCACATGACGCTGTGAACAACAACAAAGCTTTATCGCAAGCACAAAAGGATGCACGTAACAAGCAAATAGAAGATGCTAAAACAGCAGCTCAAGATGTAATTAACAAAGCAACGACGCTAGATGGTGTTAATGGTGCTTTGGCTGACGGATCTGACTATGACAGGGCAATGAAGAACGCACAAGATATTTCCAATGTATCTTCAGTCGCTGACCAGCAAAAAGCTGCCATTGTTGCTATTCAACAAGCGGTGGATGAAGCAAAACAAGTAGTTGATGCTGACACAAATTTGAGCGACACTGATAAGCAAGCTCAAAAAGATGCTTTAGACATAGTGGCTAATCAAGCTAAGACAGCCATTCAACAAGCAGCAACGGCCGACGACATCAATCAAGCTCAAGCCAATGGCATCAATAGCCTGAACAACTTGAACAAGACGGCAAATGACGAAAGTGTAGCTAAGCAGGCAGCGGATGCTCATGCAGCTATTAACGACAATCCTGCTTTGACACAAGCGCAAAAAGATGGCTTTAACAAGCAAATTGACGATGCTAAAAATGCAGCACAAGAAATTGTCAATAAAGCGACTGATCCATCAACTGCCTCAGCAGCAGTTGACACTCTAAACAGTGATTATGCCAAGCAGTTAGCAACTATTGCACAACAAGTATCAGCCATTCCTTCATTAGATAGCCAAAAGACAACGGCTAACCAAGCCATTGATAACGCAGCCAACACTGTAAAATCAGGCATTGACGCTGACAAGAATTTGTCAGACGTCGATAAAACAGCTCAAAAGACAGTTGTTGATTCACAAGTAACGGCTGCTAAACAGGCCATTGCCGACGCCAACGATGCCGATAACGTCAACACAGCCCAAGCTCAAGGTGTCAAGGCCATCAACGATTTAGCAAATGCTAAAACATCAGCTGATGACATGATTGTGAATGCTGTGAAGACAGCTCATGACGCAATTAACAACAACCCGGCATTATCGACTGCCGAAAAAGCCAGTCGAAATGCGGCCATTGACACTGCTGCAAGTAAGGTACAAGGTGTTGTTAATCAAGCAACAACGCCTGATGCAGTTAACGCAGCAATTGCTGATTCATCAGAGTTTAAGGTTGCTTTAATAACTGCTACTGACACTAATGGTGTTGAAACCATTGCGCAGCAGCAAGCCGATGCTAAAAAAGCCATTGACGCTGCGAATGCAGCTGCCAAGGGTAAGGTTGATGCCGATACAAACTTGACTGACACTGATAAGCAAGCTCAAAAAGATGCTTTGGACATCGTAGCTAATCAAGCAAAGGCCATCATTCAGCAAGCAACGACAGCCGATGCTGTTAATCAAGCACAGGTCAATGGTGCCAATGCCTTGGACAACATGGATAAAACGGTAGATGACGAAAGTGTAGCTAAGCAAGCTGCGGATGCTCATGCAGCTATTAACGACAATCCTGCTTTGACACAAGCGCAAAAAGATGGCTTTAACAAGCAAATTGATGACGCTAAAAATGCAGCACAAGAAATTGTCAATAAAGCGACTGATCCATCAACTGCCTCAGCAGCAGTTGATTCGCTAAACAGTGATTATGCTAAGCAGTTAGCAACGATTGCACAACAAGCATCCGCCGTTCCTTCATTAGATAGCCAAAAGGCGACGGCTAACCAAGCCATCCAACAAGCAGCCGATCAGGCAAAGCAAACGATCGATGTCGACAAGACGTTGACAGGTGCTCAAAAAAATGACCAGAAGGCTGCCATTGATGCCATTGTGAAATCAGCTACTGACGCCATTAACCAGGCAATGGACGCGGATAGTATCAACAAAATTCAAATCAACATGACTGACGCTTTGAATAACATTCATGATCAAAAGGCTGATGCGTTGAGCAAGTTACAAAAGCAAGCAGATGATGCCAATCACGCCATTGATGCTAACAATGCTTTGACAACAGACCAGAAACAAGCCGCACACGAAGCAGTTGCCAAAGCTTTGACGAATGCGCAAGCAGTAACGGATCGCACAACAAATGCCGAGGATGTTGTTAATTCTGGTAATCAAGCTGCTTACAACAAGGCTCTCCAAGACATCGCGGACGGTCTTGCTAAGGTGCCATCATTGGTTGACCAAGTGCATGCCGCTATTGAAAAGTTGACGGAGGCCGTCAACAAAGCCAAGGATGCCTTGTCTGGGCCAGATGCTGATGCTCAAAAGAAGGCATTGGACAAGGTTTTGTCTGACGGAACGGCTAAGTTGAATGCTCAAACCAACGCTGATGACTTGAAAAAGACTCTAGTTGATGTTTTGAATACGGTCAACGGATTGAACCAATCCAAGACAGATGCTTTGACTGATTTGGATGCCCAATCCAAGAAGGCAACGGATACAATAAATGCTGACCCATCATTCACGGACGATGAAAAGGCAACCCGAGTGGCAGCTGTTGCTAAGGCTCTGCAAGATGCTCACGATGCCATCAATGAAGCAATTGATTTGCCAGGTGTGGATGCTGCACGTAAGGCTACTGCCTTCTCAGAAACATTGAACGATGCAACGTCTGATGCCGGTGTGCAAACTCTTGCAGACCGCAAGACGGATGCCAAGAAGACGCTCCAAGACGCAGCTGATAAGACTAAATCAGCAATTGACGCTGATAAGACTTTGACTGGCGCCCAAAAGACTGCGCAAAAGCAAGCAATTAACCAGGCATTGAAGATTGCTCAAAACCAAGTTGATGCTGCAACGACTGCAACTAAGGTCGATGTATCAAAGGCAACGAACTTGCCAACATTCGATGCATTGAACAAGGCCAAGAGTGATGCGCATCAAACAGAAGATAAAACTTACAACGACGCCAAAAAAGCTATCCAAAACAACAATGATTTGACAGATGCCGAAAAGCAGGTTCGAATCAGCGATTTAGATAAGGCTCAGCAACTTGCAAGTGACGCCATCGATCAGGCTGTGACGCCAGACGAAATTAAGACTGCAAATGAAACGACAGCCTTTGATAACGCTGTTAAGTCGGCCACTGATTTCTCAAAGGTCACACCTTTGGCTGAACGAAAGCAAGCTGGCGTTGCTACGATTAACGCCGCTGAACAAAAGGCTATTGATGAAGTAAACGCCAATCCAAAGTTGGATGCCGATGCTAAAACTCGTCAGATTGACGTTTTGAAACAGCAAGCGCAAGACGCCATTGCAAAGTTGAATGATCAATCAAACGCTCAAGCTGTCGTGGACTTCATCCCAACGGTTGTGCCAACTTTTGAAAAGTTAAACCAATCAAAGATTGATGCGCGTGCAAGATTGCAAAATAATGCAGCAACAACAAAGGCAGCTATTGATGCTGATGACAACTTGAGCAATGCTCAAAAGCAGGATCAAAAGGATGGTGTTGACGCTGCTTTGAAACAGGCTGTTATCGATGTTGATAATGGTCAGGATGTTCTAACGATTAATGGCATTCCAGATGGTTCAACCGCTGTTAAGAAAATTAATCAAGGACATGTTCGTGCAACGAAAACACCTGCTCAGCAAGAAGAGGAGTTGAACGAGCAGATTGATGACCAGGCTGCTAAGGTTAAGGCTGAAATTGATGCTGATGTGACTCTTAGGGATGCCGAAAAATCCGCTCAAAAGCATACCATTGATAGTTTTGTTGCTGAAACGAAGGCCAAGATTGCTGGTTTAACTAAGTACCAAGACCGTTTGGATGTGGTCAATCAAGCTTTGGATTTACTTAAGAATCTCCATCAGCAGGGTAAGCCATTAACTGAACAAAAGTCTGATGCGATTACCACCATCGATCAGATGGCATACCAGATTCGGACACAAATCGCTAATGATAGTCGTTTGACCAAAGCACAAAAAGACGCAGACTACCAGTTGGTAGAGGGTGCAGTTGCTAAGGCTAAGTCTCAGGTGAACGCTGCTTTGAATGCTGATGAAATTGTTGCTGGTTTGGATTACGGTACGGTTCAGCTTGAGGCTGCATACCAACAAAAGGTTCAGGAGCAATATGATGAGAAACAATCAACAACTCCTGAAACAATTTCTGTTTTGCCACAAACTGGCGAAACAGAAAAAAAACATGAAGAAGCACTTGTTGCTGAAGCTTTGGTAGATTCCATGGCCGGATTCTTCCTTTCTAAGATGAACAGGCGTCGGCAATGCGAAAAGTAAAGACATTGAAGAGATTGGAAAAAATTTTTAAGGTGATAAAGCGAAGCAGCACACAAAATGTGTGTTGCTTTGTTTTTTGTACGCAAAATTTTACGGAATATTGATTGTAAGTTGTTGTTGATGTACCAGTTGATTATTCACATAATTTTGAATTAGGATCTCAGTTGATTGATTTTGAGGGATAATTTTGGTTTGATTATCGTTCAAAAAATCCTTTCGGTTGAAGTGGCGCCGACCTTAAACCCTTCTTGAATAACAAAATGATAAAGAAATAAAGGAGAAACATGCAATTTATCTCGCTAAATCAGACCAATCATAATTATTGGCAAAAAATCTATCATGAATCATTTCCTGCAGGTGAACAAATTCCTTTTCAAAATCTTAAGCAAAAAGCCACTGATAATAATCAAATCAAAATGGTGGTGATTACTGATGGTGAACAAAACGTTGGTATTTCTTATTTTGTTGACTTAAAGGAAAAAGCTTTTGTTCTTTACTTAGCTGTCGATCAATTATTTCGAGGACAGGGGGTTGGTGGCAAAATACTATCAGTTTTGAAAGCACGTTATCCAAAGGGGATTATTCTGGAATCTGAAAGTACGATGGAGAATGTTGATGACCAGAAGCAACGTGAAGCGCGTTACCATTTTTATTTGAAAAATGGTTTCATTGACACTAAAAAAATTGCTCACAATATGGAAAGTGACTTTCATCTGTTGACAAGTAATTTGGCGTGTTCTGTTGATGATTATTTAGATTCGATGAAAATATTAGGGCAGGAAACTTCAGTCATTTAATTTTAATATTCTAGAAAAGTAGTTGGGGATTATCAACTAGGTGTGTCAGCAAAGAAGAAGCTAGCTGATAGTCCGTCAATTTCAAAAAATAAAAACTTAAATGCTGGGACGTACTACTAAGAATTTGACGGATGCTGTTAAAAAGATGAAATGGATCCACATGTTGGTTAGATATTCAAAACGGAATGTAGTATGTGCAAGATCTTGAAAAGATTTTGATTGCAAAGGATCCAAAGAATAAAATGGCTTACCAAAAGAACACGATGCATACATTGAACAGCTGACTAAGTTAGATCAAAATACCAAGACGAAGTTTAACAATATTCCAGCTCATAAAAGGTATCTGCTGTCTTTTTTGAAAGCCTTGTTTCACCAAAGTTAATAGACAAGATTTTTAAGGAAACTGATTTGTCAGTTTATGCTAAGACGTATACCGATTTGCTAGCTAAGAAAGGCAAGCCCGGCGATATTTACTATGGAATGATGAAGACGAAATTAGACAAGATTTAAGAATGTCTATCAAAGTAAAATTTGTAACATGATGGGATTGGACGGCAATTGTATGTACAGACTTTAGAACTGATAAAAATAAAATGGATCTAATCAGTTGATAAAGTTAAAGTTCAATGTTTATTTAAAAAATATTAGAAAAAAGGACGAAAAAAATTGTGCTGCTCTTGAATGTTGAAACGATAAATGGGCACTTAATCTTGTGCTTGGTTTTCATTTATTTATTGTAGAACGTTATGCTCCATATCTGAGGACCATCATTTGATTCGCACAACATTGTGATTGAAACAATTTTAGTTCTTTATGTCGGGCTAGTGTTTATCAGCAATGATGGGTACTAGCCTTTTTCTTTGCTTTGAGATGAGAGCATCAATGCAATTAACTATTGCAACTGAAACGCTTACTAATTGGAGTGACATTCGACACTACTTTCATCAGCATCCAGAACTTTTAAACTAAGAATATCAAACAACGGCATTAAATTAGACCTATTTAGCTGATTGGAACTATAAAATTATTACTCCACAAGCCTTAAAGATTGGTGTTATTGCTGAGATGGGTCCAGAAGATGATCAACAAACAGTTGCTTTGCAGCCGATATTAATGCTTTGCTAATTCAAGAACAAATGAACCTGGACGTTGCTTCTGAGAATGCTGGTATCAGCATGCCTGTGATCATGATTTTCACCTTACCTCTTTACTGGGTGTTGCTGAAAAGATTAAAGAAAATGTAGGTAACTTGACTATTAAGGTGCGACTAATTTTTCAACCAGCAGAAGAAGCGCATATTGGTGCAGAGCGAGTGATCACAAGTGGTGATTTAGAAGGCGTGGACTTACTTGTCGGATACCACAAGCACCCAAATTTACCCATTGGTCAAATCAGTGCAGGTAATGGTCGTCGTAATGCGGCTGTTGACAAATTCGTCGTCAAATTAACGGGGGGTTGGTGGTCATGCTAAGGCACATAAAAATATTGACCCCATTTTTAGCATTAACTAGTACTGTCACGGGTTTACAAAGTATTATTAGTCGTTCGCTCAATTCTTACCGACAAAGTGTTTTATTGGTTATCCATATTAAAGGGTCAAACATGAAACGTTATTTCTGATAGCATATGGTTTGAAGAAATAATTCGTACTTTTGGAGACTATGACCGTGAACGATCTAAAGGGAAGGTCTACCAAATTATTAATGGTCAAGCTGCAACATACGGTATTTCAGCAGAAATTGAGTGGATTACGGGATCACCAGTGCTAGAAAATAATTCAATTTAGACGGACATTCTGGCCGAGAATATTCAGTACTATGCTAATTTGGTGAATTTTTCGTCATCATCCGATGATGAAGATTTTGCTTTTTATACGAGTAAATTTACCATTATGTTTGCAGAAATTGGTATCGGAGGCAATTCAGGATTGCACCACTCGGAATTAATATTAGATGATGCAGATTTAGAGACTGTACAGCTTGGTACTATCAGTCAATTTTGCGGTAACAAGATTATTTTGCTGAAAAGGAAGAAGAGGGATGGAAAAGAGATATTATTAACCGGTTTTATTCTATTACTGGAATTTGGTCCTTTTAACCGTACCAGTCAAATAGTAAAAAAGGAACGATTCCATTCGCAAATTCACCCGGCCCTTACAGTGAACTCTTTTTAAAGGGAGTGAAACCTATTTTGGAAAAAAGACGGTTTCACCGGTAACCAATGTCTTTAGTTGAGTCATTCTTCGTTTAACCGCTATAATAGATTCATGTGAGATTTCTGTTTGTTAATTAATTAGCAACATGATTCATGATCGGAGCAATGCAGATGGCCAAAAAAAGAAAGAAAAAGAAACATCGGGCAAGGGAGTGAGTTTTTGGAATAATGAATTTTCGGAGTAGCGTTTTACTGAAAAGGAAAATATTTTTTACATAAATATAAAGCAGTCGCATTATTATTTTATTTCAAGTATCTTATAATTAATCTATAAAAAAGTAAGGAGTTATTTATGTCTCGTCTATTTAGTTTACTGGCCATGCCATTAGTTTTATCGTTGATTTTAACAGGATTCCTAACTTACGCTCTCTATCTTTTGGTAAAAAAAAATCGTTACCGATTGCTTTGTGGAATTGTGGCTAATTTTACCATTCTTTCCTATTTTATAACTTTGACATTGATTTTGATGTTTCTCAATCAGCCGATGCTTCTAAGGGGATACTTCGTTCTCGTAGTCATTATTGCGATACCAATCATCTTACTTACAGCAATATCGGCTTATCTATTTATCTTTAACGGCTTGGTTGTTTGGCGACGTGAAAGTCATTCATTAGGCAATGTCTTAACATTAATTATCGGATTTCTATTGATAATTGTTCCGGTTGGCTTTCACTTGTTAAACCATTGGTGGCCTCATTCGAAAACGATTACGTTTTTACAAAATGTTTCGACTTTTTTTGTGCGTTATTTACTTTTCTGGGTGTTGACATTTTTAATGTCTTTTGTTATTACTAAACTTTTTCGTCCCAAGTATGATCAGGAATACGTTATAGTATTGGGATCGGGTTTGATTGACGGGACCAAGGTATCCCCTTTGCTCGGCTCACGAATACAACTTGCAATTGATTTTCAAAAGGCAGAACTGAAAAAAACAGGTAAAGAGGTTACCCTTGTCATGTCTGGTGGCCAGGGAGGTGATGAGAAACTCCCAGAGGGAATTGCTATGAAGAAATATGCTGTTGAACATGGTGCGTCTGCTGACCAAATCTTAGTTGATGATAAGTCAAAAAATACCTTTGAAAATATGCTTTTTTCAAAAGAATTATTGGAAGAGCGAGGATTTAACCTTAAAAAGGGGATTTTTACAACAAGTGATTATCATGTTTTTCGTGCTGCCGGATATGCCCGCTTAGTTGGTCTAAATATTAACGGTATTGGATCGAAAACATCTTCCTATTTCCTTCCAAATGCGTTGATTCGTGAATATATCGCCATTTTATTGAATCATAAGCGTTTTCATTTTCTGATGGCACTTTTGATTGTGTTGCTGAGTGCGCTAATTTTCGTTTAAAGGTAAAAAGTACTTTTAAATACTTCAACTTTCATCTTTATATATTGAACTATCTATTTTATTATCCCAAAAGTATTTTGGGATGTTCATTCACGAGATGAGATCGGTTCTGCTGTGTTCAACTAAGAATATGATATTTTGTGTTGCAGAATATAATTTTTATGTGTCAGAGAAAAATACCAATAATTATTTAAAAAGTTTATTAGGAAGCCAACAGACTGAAAAAAATGAATAAAAGTCCTCTTTATGAAACTTAAACGAAATATTTAGTAATTTTTAGATCATGATTGAGTCGCAATTATAGATTGTTGAAGAAAAAAATGATAAAATGTCGTTGTCATTATCAGTATTACGAAAAAAATTTTTTTCAGGCTGAATAGGAAATAAAGACAGGAGAGCGTAATTTCATGAATCATAACAAGAATCTTATTAGAAAATCTGAGGGACGTAAAGTTTTGCGTAAGGTGAAAAAAAATTGGATTGTTGTCTCTGTTATATCATTTGTACTTGTTGGAGGTTCATTTATTATTCAAAACAACGACCTTGTTAGTGCAGCAGATGCAAACCAAACGCTCAGTACTTCGGCGGGGTTAACGAGCTCTGATACGGGCGGTGTTACTAATTCTTCAACGACAAATCAAGAAAAAAATAATGTTGATACCGAAAAGTCTAATATACGCACTGTTACAATGAACGATGATGAATCTGGAAAATCAAATTTATCTGGTCTACAAATTTCTGTTTTGAACCAACAGTCTGAAATTACTGCTGGAAGTACTGTGAATTTGTTCGTTAATGTTAATTTGAATTCTCTTCAAACTTCTATTAAAGCAGGCGATCAGATAAAATTTACTATTCCTAATGATTTGGTTGATTGGAATAGTGTTAAGCAAACTGGTGGTGAAGATTACGGGATTATCTCACATGATGCCACATCAAATACTGTGGCGTTTACTTTTTCTCATGATCTTCAAAATAAAATTGGGTCATTTGGATTTAATCTTTTCATACCTATCAAATCTGATGCTGCTGCTTCAAACGGTAATTTGATTTCGTCAAATTTTGTTTCCAAAGATGGTCAGACGTTGGCTATTCCCGTTACAGGATCAACTTTTAATATTGGTCCTGCTCCACAAAATGAACCATTACCTAGTGGAACAAACCGCATGCAGGCTCCAGCTTCAGGAAATGCGTTTGGATTACATGCATATACGGGATCAGATATTGTTATTAATAACCCAGTTAACGTCAATGGTTACTCTCATATTCTAAGCCAAAATGTAACAACTGATACTATGACCGTTTTTGACATTTTGCAGCCGGATCGTGATAATTCGAAATCCTTAACGGGAAGAAATTATACTTTTTCTGTTGATGGGCCGAACGCGTCTATTGATTTAAATTCTTTCCGATTTCAACTTCCTTCGGGGTCTGATGTTGTTTATGGAAAAGGATGGGGAACGGTCTCTGATATACAGAATGGTTTGGCTAATGGAACTGCATATCCTGCTT
Source organism: Fructobacillus americanaquae (assembly GCF_024029775.1). GTDB lineage: Bacteria > Bacillota > Bacilli > Lactobacillales > Lactobacillaceae > Fructobacillus > Fructobacillus americanaquae. The sequence continues at coordinate 158,002 of NZ_CP097122.1, read as the reverse complement.
TCCAATTAATTCAACTTGCCGATAATCGTGTGCAACTGATCATTCCAAATGGAATGAATATACAGAACTTAACTGTTATTTTTAATATTGTTGCTCCAGATGCTGACGGTGAATATAAATATGACCAACTTTATAAAGATGATCAGGGAACTAGTAGTTGGAACCACATTATCACGTTAACGTGGTTTAACCCTAAGGAAATTTTTGCACCAACACCTAAAATTTCGGTTCCATCAACAAAATCAGTGATGACAACAGATAATATTTCTGACGTAAATGCCTGGTTGAAAGACAATGTTACTGCTTCTGTTTCAACTTCTGGAAGGGTGATTGACCTAACTAATGATGTTCAGATTGTCAATGATAGCGACTTCGTGTCTGCATGGAAAAATAAGCAACCAGGTACTTATAAAGTTACCTATCAAGTCGTTTATAAAACTACTATTGATGGACAAGAAGTTGCCTCTCTTGCGATGTCTAATGGTACTGCGACAATTATTTCTCCGTCAAATCCAAATGAACAAGTTGGTAAATTGATTATTCACTACGTTGATGAAAATGGTAACGAAATAGCTGGTATGCCCGAAAAACAAATGGTTGGTTTGAAGGGGACGGTTTACTCAGTGGATAGGCCTGAAATCAAAGGATATCAGTATGATAAGTCTAGTTCAGCATTAACTGGTATATATGGTGATGATGCAACAATAAGCTTGACATATACAAAAAATGCTCCAGCTCAGTCAACTGAAACAAAAACTGTTAAAGAAAAAGTTACCTACCAGTTTGCGGATGGTCAGAAAGCTGCTGATGCTTATGAAAAGGATGTAACTTTCATACGTACAGTCTTTACTGACGCTGTAACAGGTGAAGTAAGTTATGGTTCTTGGAGTCCAGCTCAGAGTTTTTCAGCGGTGACAAGTCCATCTGTGAAAGGCTACACTGCTGATAAAGCTGAAATTGAGGCTCAAAATGTAAATAGCGATTCGCAAGATTTGCTCTTTACGGTAACTTATATGAAAGACGAGATTGTTATACCGACTACTGCAGTGTCTAAAACCGAATCTAGTAAGGAGAGCAGTCGCTCTTCATTGCCGGAAACCGGAAAACACAATGGAATGAGAACGACTTCATTGCAAGATCTTATTGCTGTTGTTGCTCTATCATTGTCAATTTTTTTCCTGACGAGTGTTAAAAAAGAAATAATTAATAAATCGTAAGATGTTTGTTTTGCGAGATATGAATCGACGAAGTATCAAAATGACTATCATTTAGAGTGATAGTCATTTTTTTAATATTTTTGGCAGATTCTATAATTAATTCGAACGAGAAAATTTAAAATAAAAACCCAAAGAATTTCTTTACAATGGTAGTTGATTAGACCAACCAAAAGGAGAAATTCTTTGAGCCATTTAATTTTATCATCTTATGACCGTGGTGCGATTGAGAAATTACACAAATTAGGATATTCTATGCAATTGATTGCAGATACTTTTGGTTTTGCAAAATCAACGATTCACTACGAACTCCATCGTGTTCAACCCTACAATGCCCAATTAGCACAAAAAGATGCCGATAGAAAGCGTGGTCAGTGTGGACGAAAATCGTCTCTGACTCCTGACAAGAAGCGCCTAATCGAAAACCATCTTCGACTGACTTGGTCGCCTGAAATAGTTGCTTACAAGTTGAAATTGGCGACTTCAACTGTGTACAACTGGTTGAACAATGGTTGCTTAAATTTCTCGTTATCAGACTTGCCACATCGGAATGTCTACCAACGTCGCAAGAAAGAAACACGTGGAACTTTCAAAGTAGAACAAACCATTGAAAAACGTCCTGAAAAAGTGAATTAACGGAAAGAATTTGGGCACTGGGAAGTTGATACTGTTCTCTCTAGTCGAGGTCAAGATCGAACATGTGTGGTTACCTTTTTAGAGCGCCAAAGTCGTGTCTATTGGGCAATCAAGGTACACAATCGAACTAAGGAGGCCATGACAACTGCCTTTCAACGTTTCATGAACTCGTTTGGCAGCACTGTAAAAAGTATCACTGTTGATCATGGAAAAGAGTTCTCAGGATATCGTGAGTTAAGAGATACGTACAAGATATCGGTATATTTCTGCCATGCGTACTCCCCATGGGAACGAGCCAGTAATGAACTATTCAACCGTAAATTACGATACTTCTTTCCGAAGAAGTCTAACTTTCGAGATGTTGATGAGCAGCGACTTTATGAGGTAATTGAGTTGATCAACAATCGACCCATGAAGTTACATAACTACCAGACGCCACTAGAAGTTTTTCGGGGTTGTTCGAATTAAACTTGTAATCTGCCTTTTAAAAATGATTTTTTAGTACTCGAATTATTAGTCACTCAATTAGGCGTTTATCAAGTTTTAAATACTGTAGATTATCATTTTAATTTAACTCAATTTTAAACATTTTTTGTTTAAAATTAGTGAACTGGTTGTGGTAATTTTTTTAAATCGTTTAATTACCAAACAAGTGTTTTATATGAACAGATCATTTACTTTGTGGGATTATGCTTTTTGGTTATTGATTATTGCAATGGATTTACCTTTCCTCAAAACACCTAATTTATCTCATTCTTCTTTGCAGTATGTGTTAGTTCAAACTGTTTTATCTTTTTTGGGTGGTCTTGCATACAGTGCTTTATACGTGCAAACTGGAAGCATTTGGTATGCGATGGCTTTGCATTTTGCAACTGATTACATGCGAACAGCTAATGATATGTCTCAAATTCAAGACGGCCGTTTTGAATTTATTGCTTTGTTGACATTAAATTATCTTAAAATTGGATTAATTCTTTATGTCTTTTGGCCACGAAAAAAGAGCCGGCCTTGGTAAAGCGTATTCAAAGTGATAGGATGAACTGAGGTCATTCTGTTACTAACATAAATAATCTATTTTTTAATTTTGAATAATTTTGTAACTCTCTTTTCATGTAATTATTTTTAAAATGTTTGATATAACTTGACTATTGGAACGTTAGATTAAAAATGGGAAGAGAGACGAAAGATTAAAATAAAATTAGCCCTGTATGGTTAGTTCATTGAATCAGGTTCTACGAAAAAGCTAGCTGGTTTAAGGAATAACATTGAATTTACAGCCCTTTTTCAGTTGTTAAAATGAAGGCTCTAACAATTTTTAGATGTAATGATTGCGAGATCAAAACAGGATTATAATGAAACTGTGGCTTATTAAAAACGATTATGAATAATAAAAGAATATAATAAAGATTATTTCAAAAGATAATATTGTTTCAGTTTCGTTATTATATGTTATAATCGTTTCGAATATGATGTTTTTTTGGGGGTTAGGATATTATGAAATTACATGCTAAACATAATGCAGGAAAAATTTGGCTGAGCTCTGCTTTGATTTTGGGGACTGGCCTAATACTTGGTGCTAATACTGTTCAGGCTGAAGATGTGACACATAATGACAATGTAGCAGTAACCAATACTAGTTCTTTTATGAAGGCAACGGCTTCATTAGATAGACAGTCTCAAAATTCGCAGAGCAATCCTTTAAAAGTCGATAGTTCATATATATTGCACGTTAGTTTGACAAATACTAGTGCTGTTGGTGAGGTAATTCCCAAGGGAACAACTATAACAGTAAGTGTAAAGCCTCAAGAACCAGTAACTTTTGATAAGTTTTTAAATTTTACTAGTATTAGTCAAAACGGAAATGATTTTACTTTACTCAATAATGGTAATGGAACTGCTACAATAACGCTGAATCACGATCTAACGCCAGGACAATCCAATTTTGTCTTAAACTTGACGGCGGTTAGTCCTGATAGTAATTGGGATGGAGCTAATCATTCTGAAGACCCTACACCGGTTGAGGGTGCCCTTTCGCTTAGTTTAGATTCGGGTAGCTATCATGATAGTTTTTATCAGGATACCTTGTACGTAAAGCCGAATTCTTCTAAAATTGTTTCTAGTGGAGTTGCTGGATGGGGACAAGCCGGGACAAAAGATTCGAACTTAATGGATTCCAACTATCCTAATGAACAACCAGTTATTGACGGAACTAATAATTCTAAGTTAGCAAATCCTGGAAATATTTCTACTGATAATCATCATTACTTTTCATATACCGTTAACTATCAACCGTACATTGCAAAATGGGCCTATAATCAGCCAATCCAAGCAATTTTAGGTATTAAGTCGGAGCTTGATTTTGATTTAAATCACTACGCTTTGTACTATTACGACAATGATTCTAAAACTTATACAAATATTACTAATGATCCAAGGTTAAAGTGGACGGTTACTAACAATCAAATTCAAGTTGATGCTACTGAATATATTAAGGAAGTAGGATTAGGTCAATTATTTTTAAGATCCTACGTTCCGGTTTCTTCAGTTACAGCAACTAATAAAACAAACTATACTACATCTTGGTTCACTTATCCGACTGAATTAGTAACGTTTCAAGAAGTAGGTTCTGATTCTAATTTACCATATTTTCGGGGAAATGATGCTACTATTTATGATAATGAGAATTATAATCCTTTAGAAGAGGTATATGCCTTTTTAGGTACACAATCATTAACTGATAAAATTCAAATAGTTGATTACGATGGCTATCCTCAGAATGGTCAAACGCCATTGGCAGGAGTGTATAATATAACGTATCAGGTAGTGGCTGATAATCAATCTAGTCAAACATTTACTCGACTAATTACAGTGCTAAAAAATAAATCTCAGTTAGTTACAAAATCAACTTCCTTAATTGCCGGTCCAAAGCCTAAATGGCAGCTAACAGATGCTGTTGAAACAATTTTAGATCAGGATGGACGTCAGGTTGATCCAAAGAAAGTAACCTTAATGAACCCAACTAGTTTGCAAACTATGGTTCCCGGTACTTACACTCTGATCTATCAATATATTGATGATACTGGTCGATCAGTTCTTCAACCAGCTCAAGTTAATGTCATGGCTTCTTTGGCTGGTTTAAGTGTGAAGAATAGTGATTTCTTAGCAAGTATTGGTAAAAGTTGGAGTCCAGTAGACAACTTTGTTGCAGCGACTGATGAATATGGGCGTCCCATTGACATTACCGAAGTGCAAACGAGTGGATCAGTTAATTTGACTAAAGCCGGCATTTACCCAGTTACTTACACGTATACTGATGGTAGTGGAAATATTTTCACAAAGATGGCAACTATAACAGTCAAAGATCAGACAAGTATCCAAGTCAATAACTTGACACTGATTGCTGGACCTAAAAGCCGACTTAGTAAGAATGATATTATCATAAAAGGGTTAAACGAGTATGGTCAGCCAATCAATCCGCAGAATGTGTCCATAACGGACTATGGACAACTTGATACGAAAACACCTGGAATTTATTCGGTAACAGTTGAGTTTTGGGATGAACTGAGTAGTACTTATATAACGGTACCATTGCAAGTTCATGTGATTGAATCAAAAGCATCACTAGTTGTTACTGACAGTACAGTGTTAGCTAATAAAGCTGGCAAATGGTCAGCGCAAGACAACTTCGTTTCAGCCACTGATGAATACGGTCACTCAATTAATATTACCGAGGTTCGTACGGATGGTTCGGTGGATTTGACCAAAGCGGGTATGTACCCGGTTACGTATATCTACACAGATGGTAGTGGCAATGTTTTGATAAAGAGTGCAACTATACTGGTGTCTCCAATTGCTCAATCCGAAGTAGGAAAAAGTACTAATTCGGTGGAGTTTAAATCAGATAAATCTGGGTTAGAAAGTGACGGATGGAATGCAGTTAGTTTTGCCGGCATGTCACAGCAAGATCCAATTAGTCATGAAAGACAGAATAAGTCAAACGCCTTACCATTTACAGGAAGGTTAACAAAATCTAATACACTCATTACTACTGTGTTGATAGTCATTGGTTTTAGTGCTCTACTGTTTTTGCGACTTTTAGGTTTCAAAAAATCAATGCGAGATAGGTTAAATTAGCTAGGATCATTGGTTTAGATTAAGAATGTGATACTATTTAAGATCGATTTTTTTCGGTCTTTTTTTGTTGGAAAATTAAAAGTTAATATAGATATATTCTGATAAGACTTTTCATGATTTTTCAACAATTTGTTTTATGTGACTGACGATTGGGAATTTTATTGTTTTTATTGGTTCGAATGGTAGATAATATTAATATTTTTGTTTATTTATTTTTAAAAAAATAAATATTAGAATTTTCGATTGAGAATTTATCACTAATTTTTTATTTTACGAGGAAAGGGAAAAGTATATGTTATTTCTTTTTTTGTTATCTTGAAAAATTTTTTTCATAATCTATGTAACTGAGTTAATAATCTTAGATGGATATTGATAAATTATCAGACGTTTTTTAATTAAAAGAGTTACTTACTAAAAAAAAGACGATTTTTTAGTCTAATAAAATAATAGGATACGTCGTAACTTGTTATAATTTGAAAGAAAAATTTCTCTTGCTAATCAAAGATAGTTAAACGATTATTAGTCATTTAACTAATATTGTGAAATAGGATATAGTCATTTTACGATATGGATATACATTTTAATGAAAAATATTTGTCAGTTTGAGACAGGTAATGTCTACGACAAAGCTGATTATATAGAAGTTCTTTAGAACTGGTGCGATAAGGGTTAGTCGGTTTGGGGAAGCAAATAGGGGACAAATAATTTTTGAATTTCTTTATTTGTTCATCTGTAAGTAAGGATCGATTACACAATTTCCTTTTGAAATAGGGACTTTCATAGTGAATTAGTTACAGAAGGTGTGACATTTTTTTGTCTACAGTGATTTCTCGAAATAGAACATCCAAATACTTTTCTATATTGTGTATTTTAAATTATGCGTTTTCTAACGGATATGATTGTAAACATAATAGTAAGATTTTTAATCTAAGCTAACATTAGAAAATGTTTAGATCTTAACATAAAATTTTCGTTTTTTATATTATGATGACTTACCAACATTTGTTTACCGTTTGCTATCTAGATGTTACAATAATTACTATTAGAGAAATTAAATTGATTGGTTTTTGAAGGCTGAGGTATGAAAATGAATGTAACAAAAAAGGAACATTACAAAATGTATAAAGCTGGTAGGCAGTGGATTTTTGCCGCTATTGCTGCTTTCAGTGTTGCTGGTGTGTCCGGGTTGTCACAATCGTCTACATCTTTTCTAAATTTGGGATCTTTCAAAGCTTCGGCAGATTTCTTATCAGGCACGACTTCTATTACTGAGTCTATGTTACAAAGTATAACTAATTTTGCTACTCCGGAAGATGCTGTTATCGGTCAATACGCAAATTTGCCGTTAGTAACGGGAGTGGCCCAAGACATTAAGGATCCAAATGAAAATATTGATTTTCAGGTTAATAATGCTTATATCCGTAAATATAATGATCATTATATTGCTGCTTATGTTCCTGGAGTCACAACCTTTACAGTGACAACTCATGGAGCTCGAAATTCTGTAGAGATTTATGCTATAACCAAAGATCAATATAGGCAGCAGCAAACTTTTCAATTAAATCCTTCTTTAACCCCAACACAGTTAAAAATTATGGGGGCTGCTGACTATTATGATTATTATTATGATCAAATAGGTGAAGTTCAAAAAAAAGGCGTTCTAGTTGCTAAAGATTTGCGTCCGGGAAAAGATCAAACTACTAAGCCAATTAGCATTAATAATAATGTAATTCCTGTGGGACAAAATGGCGACAATATGATGTTGCAACTTCGTTATACATCTGATAATAGTAAGCGGGTAGGCGGCTCTGGTTATTATGTTTTTTATACACCAGAGTTAGTTCAATTCCGGACCCAAAGCGTTCTGCAATTTGAAATTTCCCAGGCTGAACTGTCAAAATCTGATTCCCAAGCTCAGAAGAACACTTCGACTAGCAATTTGACAAGTTTGGCTTCAAGTTTAATTGCCCAAATCCAAAATGATTCTAGTTTAACCTCGGTTCAGCAAGAAAACCAGGTTAATAATGTTAATAATACTCTTCAGACAGCTCTTAGCGATTTGAATTCAAAAGATAATGCTAGTGCTGTTTCCGCTTCTGAAAAGTATTATACAGGACAGTTAAATAGTCAATATCAAACAGGTATACCATTAACTACCCAGCAAAATAACGCGATTAATAATTTTCAAAGTAGTGTGAGCTCCGCTATTCAAGCGATTCAAAACAGTAGTCAACTCACTAGTGCTGAAAAACAGCGTCGACTAAAATTGATTAATGATAGCTTTACTAAATTGCAAGAAAATGTTAATGGAGCTATTAATGCTGATGGGATAAATAATGTTGTTAATCAAACAACTTTACCGTCAACAATTGTGAAAGCACTTGATTTTACGACTTTTCCTAGTTTGGAGGAACAAAAGTTTAGTGCAGTTAGTGATGTTGAGACAGAGCGAATCAACGCCAGGAGACAAGTGGATGCTGATGATAATCTGACAGCGTCTGAAAAACAATCACAGAAGGTTGCTATTGATAATCTTGCCAGCATGGCCGAATCTAGCCTAAATAATGCTCAAAATGCTCAGGTTGCTGCTGATGCCAGAATGGCGGCAATAGATACTTTGAAAGGATTATATGCTCAAAAAAAGGTAGCTCGAGATGCTGTGGATCAAAGAGTGAACACAGCGTTGACATTGATTAAAGCAAATTTGGCTTTGACTGCTACTGATCAACAGAACCGAATTACGTCTATTATAGATCAGCAGCGTCAGACAAAAGATCATATCGATCAGGATCAGTCTCAAGTAAATATTCTTGCTAGCCAAAATAATGCCAATCTAGCAAGTACCATTAGTAATAGTATTAACTTCCAAAATGTCCTACCAATAAGTCAACAGCAGGCCAATACAATTAACCACTGGAGAGCGATAATAAACCAGGCCATTGGTAATATTAATGCTAGTATTAATTTAACGACAAATGAAAAGAAGACTCGCATAGGCGCCTTGAATACATCGTTAAATTTGCTAAGTAACATGGTTAATGCTGCAAATAGTGCTGATTTGATTAATGCTGCAACTTCTGATAATAATTTTATATCTTCTTATAATATTAATAGTAATTTAGCAACAGCCACTCCAGTGGCTACTAGGATTGCTGATGCTCAAGCACTTATTGCTCAAGCCGCTAATGACGCCAAGACAGATGTTGATAATGATGACACGTTGTCTTCGACTGAGAAAGATATTCAAAAACATGCTATTGATTTGGTTGTAGCTAATCAAAATAAAGCGTTGTCAAATCAAACGACGGCTGATAATGTTGCTATGAATCTTTCGTTTTCTATAGGATTTGTTAAAAATTTGCATGCTCAAAAATCAGGATTTCGGCAATATTTAAAACAAAAGTCTCAAGTTGCAATTAATAATATTAATAGTAATATCAATTTAACCGTTGAACAGAAAAAACAGAGAACTGATTACATTACAACAGCTTTAGATTCGTTATTGAAGTTAATTGACAGTTCAGCAACTGCGACTGATTTTAGAGAAGCTTCAGATTCAGGAAAAAAAGTACAACAAATTTTTGATAGTCAAAGTGATTTTAGTAGTGTACCTTTGTTAGCAGATCAACAAAAAGAAGTGCAAGACAGCTTTGGCAAAGAGGTTAATGATGCCATTTCTGCTATCCAGAGTAACCATGACTTGACGACTAGTCAGAAGACTGAACGTATTCAATTGATTACTGTGGCTCAAGAATCGTTTGATCAAGCTATACAAGCTGCTACAAATGCTGATGATCTTCAAAAGGTTAAGGCAAATGATCAGTTAACACGAGCCATCAATAAGGCCCTTTTATCAGATGATGTGATTCCTTTAACATCACAAAAAGAAGATGCTAAACAAGATTATGATAAGGCAGCTCAAGCTGCCATTCAGTCTATAGAGGAGAATAATGATTTAACTAGCGACCAAAAATCTAGTTTCGTTTCAGCCATTCAGTCAGCAGAACAAAAGGCTAAGCAAGCTGTTGATCAGGCTGATAATGCGGATGGTGTAAACCAAGAAAGAGCTAGTCAGGATTTTAATGATGCAGTTAAAAATGGTATAAATCCAACGAACATTCAACCTTTGGCAACACAAAAGGACCGTGCTAAAACAAAAGTAGCTAATCAAGTTGCTGATGTTATTAAGGTAATTAATTCAAATAACGATTTGACTGATGATCAAAAAAAGAGCCGGATTATTATTTTGAATCAAGTATTAGACAAGGTGCAAGGTGCGATTGATCAGTCACGAAATGCTGACAGTGTTAACCAAAATAAGAATAGTTCTGATTTTGATGCTGCGTTAATTAAAAGCCAAGATTTTAGCAAGGTGTCTTCTTTGTCAATCCAGCAACAAAATGCACTGTCTAATTTAAGTCGAAATCAAGCACTAGCTAAGGAGGCTATTGACGCCGACGATAGTTTAACTGATGTTGAAAAAACTGATCAAAGGAATGCGATAGATGAAGCAGTTCAACGAGCAAAAGTTCATATAAATGATAGTAAAAAAGCGCAGGATCTTGAAGATTGGCAGAATGTTGACTTAAATGAAATCTCTAATTTGCATGACCAGATGGCAATGTCTCGGCAGCAGCTCCATCAGAAAGCGGAACAAGCTATCGGTGAAATTAAAGCAAACACTTCCTTAAAATATAGCGAACAACAAGACCGTGTTAATGAGATTCTGAGCGTTTTAAAGGTAGCTCTATCGAACGTTGATCAGGCTAACACAGTGGCTAATGCTCAAGCGAATGAAACTAGTGATAGTCTCAACCAAGTTATTAGAAAACAAACTGATTTTCATGACGTTGTGCCATTGGACCAGCAAAAAGTAATAGCAGTCAATAACTTGGATACTATAGTAAAAACAGCCGTTAATCAGGTCATGTCTAATAAAGCCCTGTTATCGACCGAGAAAACTAAAAGAGTAACTGCAATTAACGCATCTTATAATCAAGTGAAAGATGTAATCAATTCGGCTATTAATCGTGATCAAGTTGATACTGCTGTAATATCGCCTTCATTGACCGCTACAATTTCAACTGCGACTAACTTCGATGAGATTCTTAACTTAGATCAGCAAAAAAAGAAGGCTAGTGACAATCTATCACAAATGATTCAGCCAATTTTAGATTGGATTAAAAATAATGTGAACTTGAACCGGTCACAAAAAGAACAGCGGATAACTAATATTCAAAATGCTTTACAGAGAGTTCAAGGGAATATTGATGATGCAGTTGATAGTGATGGAATTACTAATGCTAGTCAGGACCAAATTTTGCAAGACGTTGTAGCAGCTGGTAAAAGTGAATCAGGTATAATCCCTTTGTCTGATCAAAAAGTACAGGCTTATTCAATAATTGATTCGACTCAAAATCAGGCTAAGAGTCAAGATATTTCTACTGATAAGGAGTTGTCAGATGACGAAAAAATGACTCAAAATGAGGCAATTGATCGAGCATCTCAGATGGCAAGAGATCAGATTAAACTAGCCAATGATGCCCAGGGCGTTATCGATGCTCAAAATGAGGGAGTATCTATTTTGAATAAAATGCATGAGGCTAAGTCTACAGCACGACAGGCATTGATTCAGGAAACCGAGATAGGCATTCAAGACATTCAAAATAATGTTGACTTAACTCATGATCAAAAAGTTAGCCGTATTAAGATCATTACTGACCAATTAGCAGTTTCAACGAATCTAATTGATCAGGCTAGTTCTTTGGACGCGGTTTTAGAAGCTCAAAACAATCAGAATGTTCATGATGTAATTGCTTCTCAGACAAATTTTGCTGGTGTAGTCCCATTGGCTGGACAACAAGCGGCAGTCATGAATATATTTAATGATCGAGTAACAAAGGCATTAAATTTAATTTCATCAGCAACAAATCTTCGACAAAATCAAAAAGATGAACGTGCAGCAAAGATAACGGCAGCATATAATGCAGCGCAATTAACAATTTCATCAACTGAAAATAGCGATGATTTGGCACAAGCAGTTCATTCAGTATCCCTTAATCAAGTTATCAATGATCAGACGGATTTAAGTCAAATACTCAGCCTTGCTGATCAAATAAATATTGCAGTATCTAATTTAAATTCTCTAACTGATAAAGCAATCAATCAAATTCGGACTAATCAACTTTTAACAACATTTGAGCAGGATGAGCGTATAAATAAAATTGCAATTGCTCGTGATCGGGCGATTGCAAATATTTCTCAGGCAGTTAATAGTGATGGCGTTGATAGTGTGGCTAACGATCAAATATTGTCAAAAGCTATACAAGATGGTGAAAGTATTCAAGGGGTACCTAGTTTAGTTGATCAACAAAAAAGTGCGATAAAAATTATACAATCAGCTCAAAAGTCAGCTAAAGATCAAGATATTGCTAGTGATTATACTTTAGATACTGTTAGTCAACTTGATCAAGGACAAGCAGTTGACTCAATAAGTAGTTCAGCCGAAAATCAAGTTTCTCAGGCACAAAGTGCTCAGGCAATTTTAGATGCGCAAAATAATGGCGTAATAACTCTTCAAAATATTCATAGTCAAAAGTTTACAGCTCGCCAATCAACAGCTGATGCTGCTAATCAAGCTGAAAATCAAATAAACAATAATGTGAATTTGAATAGGCAAGAGAAAGCTAGCCGAATTGATATGATTAATCAAGCTTTAGGGCGCTTGAATACTAGGATTGATAAAGAGACAGATGTGGCCGCTATAATTGTTGCCCCAAGTGATTCGGATTATCAAAAAGCCTTGAATCAGGCAACAGATTTTCAAGGTGTTGTTACCTTGGCTGACCAACAAAGATCAGCGACTATTGAGTTGAATAAAAAGGTTTCCGATGCCGTTAAGATAATTAATGATAATGTTGATTTATCACAAAATGATAAGACGAATCGTATTGCTCAAATCGTCGCAGCTTATACTCAAGTAAAGAATCTGGTTAATGCGGCTACTAACAGTGATAGCATTATTAATGCTCAATCTACCTCTAACTTGTTAGAGGTGATTAATACGGTTACGAGTTTTGACGGGGTAATTCCCTTAGCTGGACAAAAGACCCAAGCTCAAAATAGTTTAAGTAAGCTAGCCAAAGAGACGATTGCTAACATTTTGAAAAACGTTAACTTGACTCAATTGGACCAAAATATACGCATGGCTAGGGTAGTTGCAGCCTTAGACCGTGCTGACACGAATATTGATCAGGCTATTAATAGTGACGGAGTTAGCTCGGCTCAAGCAGATAAAACTTTTTCTAATATTTTAGCGACTGCTCAGGGTAATGATGGGGTTCAATCTTTATCAGATCGTCAGATCAAAGCTGTTCAACAAATTAATGACTTGGTCAATTCTCTTTTTCAGCAAGATATTGAGCCAAATGCCGATTTAGATACTACTAGTAAACAAGATCAAAAAACAGCTCTACAAAATATTGCAAAGGTCTTTACTGATCAAATTACTAATGATTCCACGGCTCAAATGGTTGTGAATGATCTTAGCGCTGCTTTGAACAAAATTAGTCAAGTTAATAATCAGAAAAAGGTTATTAGGGAAGCTATTTATCAGAAAAGTCAGTCAGCCATTCAGACGATTCAAAATAATGTGGACTTATCAGGAGTTGAGCAAGCAGTCCGTATCGGTTCCATTCAAATGGCATTGATGAAAGCGAACGCGGTGATTGATCAAGCCACTGATCTAACCACTATTAAAAGTGTCGTAGCCGATAATGCTGATTTTTTGACTAATCTTAACGCACAGACAAATTTTCAATCGATTAAATCACTATCTACCCAAAAAGAGGATGCTAAGAAGAGCTTCAAGCAAGACGTTGATCAAGCAATTGGTCAGATTTTGGGAAATACTGATTTAACCAAGGATGCTCAACAAAGTAGAGTGACCGTGTTGTCTCAGGCACTAAGTCAATTAGATGCTTTAATAGACCAATCTACTAATAGTGATGCGGTTAAAATAGCTAGTCAATCCAAGGTTTATTATGATTCATATAAGCAAGCTACCGATTTTTCCCAGGTAGTACCACTGGCTAAGCAAAAGATTGATGGACAAAGAACTATCGATGGCCAAGTAGTTTCAGCTTTAGGAATGATTGAGGATAATCATGATCTTAGTCGTTCTGAAAAAGATAATCGAAAAAACAAAATCATTGCGGCGCAGCAAGCGGTTGATCAACAAATTCAACTAGCTCTTAACAGTGATGCGGTAGTAGCTGTTATTAACGATTCAACATTGATCCAAACGATAGAGGACAATACAAACTTTAAGACAGTCACGCCATTAGATCAACAAAAAGTTGCTGCCGAAAATAAATTAAGCCAATGGGTCAAAAATGCTATTAGCCAAATTGAGGGATATGTCAGTTTGTCTAGTAAGGAACAGCAGACTCGGATTAATGACATGACTTTATCCCTAGAACAGGTCAAGCAGCGGATTGAAAATGCTACAGACAGTGATGCTGTAGCCAGAGCTGAAGAAGATAACGGATTGGTCAGAGCCGTTACTCGAGGATTGAGCCAAGATGGTATTACATCATTGGCTGATCAGAAAAGTCAATATGTCACTATAATCAACGATAAGATTCACGCTGCGATTGATAAAGTTGATAATAATCTAGATTTGACTAATGATGAAAAATTGGCTCGTTTTAATCAGTTAACTTCGGCTCAGAATACCGCATTGGCAGCGATTAATTCGGCTAATAACAATGATGACCTAACTACTGTTTTATCGAGTCAAGACTTGCAGACTGCATTGACTATGGCTACTAATCCGGCTATTTTGTCTGTTGAGCAGCGTAAATTGGTTGCTGCAAAAGCGATTGAGAAAGCTCAAGAAGTTGCTCAAGCAGCTGTTGACAATGATGAAACCTTGTCAGAAAGTTCAAAGAATCAACAAAAGCAATCAGTTGTCGAAGCTACAGTTACTGCTCAAACAGCTGTTCAAGCAGCTCAAAATGCTCAAGAAGTTGTTGACACGGAAAATCGTGAAATAGCAATTTTGGCCGGTCTTTCATCTACGAAACAAAATGCACGTCAGTCTTTAACAAATCTTGCTCAGATTGCTAATCAAACGATTAAGACTAACTCTGATCTTTCTTCGAATGAACAGAATAACCGAATGAATGCAATTAACGAGGCTCTTGCTCGCGCTTTGGAACAAGTTGATCAGGCAATTGACTTGGACCAAGTAGCACATGTACAGGAAAATGATAAATTGTCGGCTGTAATTAGTCATCAAACCGATTTTACGGGTGTGAAGTCTTTGAGCGATCAGCAAAATGATGCGACGAAAGATTTGAACCAGCAGGTAACAGATGCTTTAACAAAGATTAATGAAAACATTAACTTATCTCAAACTCAAAAGAATAACCGCATCGATTCTATTACGAAGGTATATGGCCAGATAAAGTCAGCCATTATTCAGGCAACTAATAGTGATCAAGTAAATGATGCCCTGCTAAGCATGGGATTCCAAAAAGTTCTTTCTATTGCAATTGACTTTTCAGGAGTCCAAAATTTGTCGGATCAAATTAACGAAGCCCAAAATGATTTAGATCAACAAGTTCAAACCGTAATTGATTGGGTTGACCAAAATGTTAACTTCACTCAAGGAGATAAGATTGGTCGGATAAACCACCTATTAGTAGCTCTTGACCGAGCGAAGGTCAATATTACACAAGCTACTAACAGTGATGGAGTTTTGGCAGCAAAAAATGATGTAGCGTTACAGACAACTATTAATGCTGCCTATTCATTAGCTGATGTTACTCTCTTACCAGAGCGGATTACAGAAGCTGTAGTAGCTGTAGGTCAATTTGTAAATCAAGCACAACAACTAGTGCAACACGATGAGACTTTGAATAAAGTTAGCCAGAACTTACAAGAACAGGCTTTGATTCAAGCATCTAATCAGTTTGTGAATAATCTTAAAAATGCTAAACAAGCACAAACAGTAGTTGATCAACTTAAAATTGCACAAATAACTTTTAATACACTTGGCCAACAGAAAAAAAATAGTCGGGATACACTAGATCGACAAGCCCAAAAGGCCATTTCAATTATTAAGGGTAACGTTGACTTAACGGAACAAGAGCAAAGTGATCGGGTTGATGAGATTAACCAGATACTGCAAATTGTCCAACAGAATGTCGATAGTTCGACTACCCTGGATGATGCAAATAAACGGGCCAATAGTGACGAATTAACAATGGAAATTAATAAAGCTCTTGATTTCTCTAGTGTGGTCTCCCTAAGTCAACAAAAAGAGTTAGTCTCCAAACAGTTAAATCAAGTTGTAACTGAAGCAATCGGCGATATAAATCGCGAGCCATCGTTAAGTCAAGTTCAAAAAAATGAACGGGTAGAAACAATTACTCAAGTTTATAATAATGCAAGATTAGCTGTTAGCAAAGCTGCTAATAGTGATGCTATTACGGCGGCTAAAGATGATCCGACATTACTAAATATCATAAATAAAGAAAAAGATTTGACTAATATTTTGACACTTGAACAGCAAAGAATTAAAGCTAATGCTTCTTTGCAAGCAGTTGCTCAAGTGGCTGTTGATCAAATTAACTCTAATGTGGATATGACTCAGTCTGAAAAGGACATTCGGATAGGTAAAATTAATACCGCATTGGATCGAGCAGTCGCTAATGTTAATCTCGCTAATTCGAGTGATGACATTAGTGCAGCTGTGCAGGAACAATCCTTAACTAATGCCATTACTAGTGGAACGAATGGTCAAGGGATAACTACCTTAGCTGATCGTAAAAATCAAGCAATTCAGGCAATTCAGGTAAATCAATCAAGTGCTAAAAATAATAGTATTGCAACTGATCAAGCTTTGTCTGAAACTAATAAGGCAGACCAAAATAATGCAGTTGACTCGTTTTCTAAAGCGTCTATTGACCTAATCAACAATGCTCATGATGCTCAAGAAGTTTTACAAATTCAACAAAATGCAATTAATACTTTGACCAATTTACATGTCGTTAAGGGAATTGCTCGTCGAGTCTTGAATCTACAGGCTGATCAGGTTATTGAAAAAATTCGACAAAATATTGATCTTAATCAAAATGAAAAAGCGGATCGGTTACAAGCATTTAACCAAGCACTTGACCAAACAATTAAGTCTGTTGATCAAGCTGTAACGTTAGGTGATGTTCAATCAGCACAAGATAGTTTAATCTTTAATCAAGCTTTAAAAGTGGCTTCTGATTTTAAACAAGTAACGGATTTGGCTCATCAAAAGGAAGCTGTTATTCACGATTTTAAAGAAATGGTTTTGGCAGCTACAAAAGTTATTCTGTCTAATGTTAATTTAACAAAAGAACAGAAAAATCAGCGAAATCAGGTAATTCAAACGTCCTTGGATGAATTAGTTCAGAAACTTCAAGGAGCTCAAGATAGTGATGCATTAAAAACTATTAAAGAAAATCAAACGTTAACTTCTTTAATCCAATTAGAACAAAATTTTGATGGTATTCAGTCGTTAATTATTCAAAAGAAGATGGCAGTTGATAGTGTTAACCAATTAGTTAAAGTTGCGGTGAATAAGATTCAGAATAATGTTGATTTGAAACAGAGAGAAAAAGACGCACGAATTGGATTCATTATTAATGCAAAAAAACAGGCTGAAGATTTGATTCAAAGTGCAATGAATAGTGATCAGGTGCAACAAGGTGTGAACGATATATCTTTGCCAGAGGTTATTAAGGAAGAAACTAATTTTGATCAAGTTACTTCTTTAAGTGTTCAAGAACAAGCATATATTCAGCAGTTATCTAATTTAGTTCAAGTTGCTGTAAATACAATTGAAGATAATCACGATCTTCAGAGCAGCGAAAAGAATAGTCGGATAAAGTTAGTTCAAGAAGCAAAAAATAAAGCGCACTCACAAATTCAGACAGCTGCAAACAGTGATGATCTAGATGATATTTTTGACCAAGCAAAGAGCCAAATGGCAGTTGACTTAAAGTCATCTACTGATTTTTCTAATGTTTTATCGCTAGCTGATCAGAAAGTAAAATTAAATCAAGATATTCAAAATTTAGTTAACGAAGCTAGTCAGAATCTTTCTCATGCAGTAGTTCTTACCCAAGCTGATCAGGCGGCTCGTTTATCTGTTATTCAAGAGCAAGCAGATAAACTCAAAGCAAAAGTGTTAGCAAGTCAAGATAGCGAATCGGCTCATCAGGAAGCTGATATAAATGCCTTAAAGAAAACTATTACATCTGAAACGGATATAACGTCTATTCCCACTTTGGATGAGCAGAAAAAGGATTATTTAGATCAAATTTACAAAGTAACAGATTCGGCTCGAAAAGTTATTATTGGTTATGTAAATATAGGTGGTGTGGAAAAGGATGAGCGATTGACCACGTTGCAAAAAGTAGTGGATCGGGTTACATCTCAGATATCCACAACTAGTAATCGTGATGATCTTTTGTTAATCGGTTCGAATAGTAAGCAGGCTGTCTTAAATGCAGTATTAGTTTCTACTGACATCAGCAAAGTAAAAACCCTGTCGGAACAGCGAACTCTGGTTCAGCAAAAGTTTACAGATCAGGTTCAAATTGCAATTGATAAGATTGTGTCCTATGAGGCATTAAAAAAGGAGGATCAGAATCAGCGAATTGATGATTTGCGAAATTTGCAAAATCAGATTAATCAAGAATTATCGAATGCTACAGATAGTGATGGTTTGCAGAAAACGAGAATTGCGGAAGATGCTCGTATGAAAGTTGTCTTAGATAGAGTACTGAGTTTGAACGGGATATTAAGTCTTGATCAGCAAAAGAAGGATGCTAAAGACGAATTTAATATTCGAAGTCAGGACGCAATTAAAATAATTCAAAATAATGTGGATCTAGAACAGGCCAGTCGGGATAGCCGAATACAGATGATTATTCAGGCTCAGAAAAATTTGGATAGCTTGATTACTACTGCTAAAAATAGTGATCAAGTAAGTCAAGCAACTAGTAATCCAATTTTGATGAAGGCGATTGGCATGGGCACTGATTTCACTGGTGTTAAAGCATTGGCCGATCAAAAGCTGATTTCTAGCCAAGCAATAGACCAGCAAGTTACATCAGCTCTTCAAATGATTGATCAGGAGGATAAATTAACACAGGCAGATAAGACGCAGCGAGAACAAGCAATTTTGTTAGCACAAAAAGCGTTCCATCAACGGCTATCTGCTGCTAAGGATAGTGATTCTGTTATTGCGGTGACGGCTAACCCAGCACTCGAACAAATCCTTAGTCTGCAAACTGATTTCAGTGGTATTCCTAGTTTGACTGATCAACAAGATCAAGTGAAAAATAGTTTAGCTGAGATAGTTAAAAAAGCAAGTCAAGATATCCAAAATAATTCAGCTTTGACTACAAATGATCAACAAAATCGAATTAATAAGATTAACCAAGCTTTGTTGAATGCACAACAGAGCGTAATCCAGTCTAGTAATAGTGATCAGGTAAATGCGGTTAGCCATAGTACTGAATTTGATGCTGTGATTCAATCACAAACCGATTTTAGTAAGGTCCCTTCTTTATCAGATCAAAAGCAGACTGCTATTAGTGCTCTAAGTGAACAAGTTGAAGCTGCAAAAGAGCAAATAGACCGAAATCCAGATTTAACAGAAAAGCAGCGAGATGAGAGGTGCCAAGCAATTGATGTTACTTTAAAGTCAGCTGTAAATGTGATTAAGAAAGTTAATAACAGTGACGACTTAAACGATCAGCTTGCAGTAGTCACACCTAAAGTTGTTTCAGAAATCAGCAGTCAAACTGATTTCAGTCAGATTACTGCTTACCAAATTGTGCAGAGTGGTTATCAGGCTGAACTTAGTCGTTTGGTTGATCAAGCGATAGCTCAGGTTGAAAATAATGTTAACCTGCGAAGTGATGAAAAAAATCGACGGATTCGGCTTATTCGGCAAGCTCAAGGCCAATATGATCAGTCATTATCTGATGCAAAAAATCGTGAAGACCTGAATCATGCGGTGGAAACATCACAGTTTCAAACGATAGTTAATGAGATGACTGATTTTTCTGGTATTATATCGTTGGATCAACAGAAGCAAGTGGTTCAAGCTAGCTTTGCACAACAAGTAAATGAAGCAATTAGAAAAGTTGAGGCAAATGTTAATTTGAGTCGATTTGAAAAAAGCGAACGAGTTAATATTTTGAAAAATGCTTTGATAACCGCTGAATCTAGAGTTAATTGGGTTAAAAATAGTGATTCTTTATCTTCAGTTACCACTAATTTTACACTTAGCTACGAAATAGACCGACAAACAGATTTTTCAAATGTGGTTCCATTGTCCCAGCAAAAAGAAATTATTAAACATATTCTAGGTGATTTTGCTAAAAAAGCTATTAAGCTTTTGAAAAAGAGTGTTGACCTTCGTCAAAACCAAAAGGAGAGTCGAATTCAGTTAATTATCCAAAATCAAAAGAGAGTAGATCAAGGAATTGACCAGGCATTGAATAGTGACGGGGTAACGGATGTTCAAAACGCATTGATACTGTTAGAGGGAATCCGAGACGCTACCAATTTTCAAGATGTTTTGGCTCTCTCGGACCAAAAGAATGAGGCTGAACAGTTGATTTTTGAACGATCCAATCAAGTAATTGCTGATATCCAATCTGATTCTAGTCTGACTGATGCGGAAAAGGAACAACAAGTTAATTCGGTGAGTCAGGCAGTAGCGAAAACGGCTGATCAAATAGCTTACTGTAAAAACGCTGATGAGTTGAGTGATATTCAGGAAATGCCAACTCTAAAAACGGATATCTTGCAGGGGCACCGGTCGGCTATACTATCGCTATCAGATCGGATTAAGTCGGCTAAGAATCTCTTATTGGACCTAGTTCAATCCCAAACATTAGTAATTAATAACGATTCCACTTTGAATCAGGGGGAAAAAGATCGGCAGGTTGAAGAGTTAAACTTTCTTTTGAAGTATGAACTACAGAAAGTATCTGATTTGAATTTAGCTCAAGATGTAGTGAACTTTGTTCAGTCGGCTCAAATTAAGGTTAATAATGTTCACCAAATCGGTCGTTCGTTAAATGATCAACAGCATCAAAGTTGGCACTGGATTTTAGATAAAGAGTCTTTGCTTCGTCGAGAAATTCAAGCTGATGTAAATCTGACTGAACAAGATAAACAATCCATATTAACCAGGATGGATCGTTGGCTACAAGCTCAGCATGCTTTGATTAAGGAAAGTAAGTCGGCAGACGAAATTATTAGACAGCAGCAAAACATTGTGCAAACAATGCAAACTTTATATCAAGATAGTCGAGTCTGGCATTCTTGGTTAAGTCGTCAACGCTTTCTGGTTTTGCCAGAAACGGGGCGTACTAACAATTCAAGTTTTGAATTACCTCTCTTACTTTCATCAATTATTTTCTGGTTTGAATTAATGAATGAAAAACGTCGGGTAATAAAATAAGTGAGAGGCGTACCACGGAGATTTTATCCCCGTGGTTTTTATGTTTAATAATTAATTGAATTGGATTTGTTATCAACTAATCAGGCACTGATTAGAAAAGCTCGATCTGATTATTGTTTGAATGATATGTTTAAAAATTAGTGAAAGTGATTAGCTCAATCTTACCAACTGGCTCAAGATGCTTTTAAAGTATAGGAGCGCAGGCTTTCCTAACGGGAACAACCGCTTTCAAGGGTTCATCAATTTCAGATCGGGCTGGTCAATTGGGTTATGAATTGGCTAAAGACGGATTTCATATTGCGATGAATAGATCCGAAAAAGAATTAACAGAAGAACAAAAAATGATCAAGACTTTATGAGTGGTTTTCGCGCTTATGAAGAAGTTAAGAAAGGGTTAGAAGACGCAGATAACCAAGTCATTGGGTCAGATACTGGTCTTGACAGAAATCGGAAAGATGCCTATCAGGATGCCAAGGATGCGGTTAATTTGAACCGAAATTCGATGGGGATTCCTAATTTAACTCAACATAGTCAGGCATATCAGACTGTTTATCAAATGGTTGCTGATGATGCCAAGAATGGTGGAGAACTTAGCTTTAATGGGGCTATGAACGTGAATAATAAAAAGATTGATATTCACAATCAAAGTAGTTTTTATCAACAATCTTATCAACTAGCTTATCTGCAAGCTCGCCAACTCATCGGCAAGCCTTTATTGATGGGAAAAGTATGAATCAGTTAAAAATGATTTGAGTCAATATGGGTATCAATATGCTCATGATGGTTACCAATATGGAGAAACGAATGGAGTAGAACAGCTTTCGACTGATCAGTTAAATGATCTGAGCTTTATGTCTGGATTTAGGGCATCTAAAGCAGTTCAAAATGCTTTGACACTTTTGAGTACTGAACAAGAGATCCCTTCATTAAGTGATACGACAGTCATTAAAACCTTAGCCGCTGCTAAAGCTGGTTATCAAGATGGGTTGAAAGGAGTCTACCTACCTGATCAAAATAATAGCTCTTTTATCTAGAAGAATTTATCGTTCTCTTGCAGGATAAATGTTAAACGACCAAAAAACTGAGAATATATATTTCATAAATTATTAATAAAAATATTGATAGGATAGTAAAGTTACTGTAGCATATCATGTACTATCATAATTTATGGAGTATAAGCAATGAAAAATAGTTCAGTAGGTATTTGGTTAGCAATCATTGGTTCATTATTTTGGGGTGCTGCGGGAACAGCAGCTCAGTTTTTGTTTCAAAATTATAATGTATCTCCTCAGTGGTTAGTAGGAATGAGGTTATTAACATCAGGTTTTCTACTCTTAGCATTTGTGTTATTTGTTAAAAAAGAACCTATACTAAACATTTGGCGACATAAAGACAGTGTTATGTTACTGTTGGCTTTTGCATTTTTGGGAATGCTACCATCACAATTCACATACTTTATGGCAATTAAGTATGGAAATGCTGCAACTGCTACTATTTTACAATTCACTGGGCCTCTTTTCATTATAATTTTTATTGCATTAAGACAATTAAAACTTCCCCGTAGAATAGACTGTATTTCAATTATTATTGCCATGATCGGTACAATTTTGTTGGTAACTAAAGGGCATCTAAATGCATTGTCGTTGGCTCCTATTGCAGTTTTTTGGGGACTATTGGCTGGACTTAGTCAAGCTTCATATACCTTAATTCCTAAAAATTTGTTGAGCAAGTTTAGCTCTTTAATAGTTGTAGGTTGGGCTATGCTTTTAGGGAGTATACCTTTTATTCCAATAGTCAGTACCCATCAATTAACGGTATTTAATTGGAAAATTGCTTTATCATTAGCATTTATAATTATTTTTGGAACAATTTTATCTTATTTATTTTATTTACTTAGTTTAAAATTTATTGAACCTGCTATTACTGGTGTACTAAGTGCGTTTGAGCCACTAACAGCGACGGTTCTCTCTGTAATTCTGCTTCACTTGCATCTTAGTTTCATTGAAATTGTCGGCGCTTTCTTGATTATTTTAACTGCTTTTTTACAAGTGTGGCCAACGCAAAAGTTTAAAATACAAAAAATATTAAAAATAGCAAAAAAATAGTTAATAATTGTCTACACGCTTTGTGAGGACTTTTATATTTAAATATTTTTATTTAAATATAAGAAAGAATAGGAAATTACATTATGGTTAATAAGTTTGGTAGTTTATCACTACCAGGTTTTGCTCCATTCACAGTTACCGTCTAAAGTAAATGTATGTGACTGGATTTTTTATATTTGAAACAAAAAGAGGTCTCGTTTGAGGCCTTTTTTGTTGCCTATTCAAAAGTATTCCCCAAAGAGCCCCACGCCCAAGAGAAGGCGAGGGGCTTTTCCATGCTTTGCTATAATTTTTTCTGTATGTAATCGCGAAAACAGATTGGCTGTTTAACGCAAAATAACGGGAGAATGATAATGGGACAAAAACATTTAAAATTGGCACAACGTGTTCAAATTGAAACCATGTTAAAAGAAGGTCATACTTTAAGCTTTATTGCTAAGACCATTGGTTACTCAAAAGCCGCTATTACCAAAAAAATTCAGCGAACAACACTTCACGCTACAATGGGTAGAAAAGTAAGTACACATATATCTAGAAGAATGTATCGAGCCATTGAGGGGCAAACGTTAGCTGACCAAAAGCAACGGAACAAAAAGAAATCCCTAGCTAAGTTAACACCCCGACGAGAACAGCTCATCAAAGAATACATCCTCGAACACAAGTGGTCACCCGAGCAAATCGCCAAGGGGCCGTTACGAGCAGGTGTGTCTTTCAAAACCATCTACAACTGGGTGAATCATAAAAGGATCAAAGGCCTCGATTACTGGGTCTTGCGAGATAAAGGCAAGCTACAACGGTATCATAAGCGAGCGTTAAGTTGGAGCGAACGAAAGAGTCTTTATCTGAAAAAAGAAGATCAGAAACGAGCGACACACCAGTATTCCATTGAGTTTCGACCAAGTGTGATTGAAAATCGTAACCGTTTTGGCCATTGGGAACTCGACGGTGTGGAGTCTCGTCAATCCAATCACTTGTTGTTAACTTTTGTAGAACGCTTTAGCCGATACGCCGTTTCAATGGTTGTAAAAAAATAAGTCCGCTTATACAGTGAGCAAAGCCATTGAACAATTTTGCTTAAAATATCAAGGTTGCGTCGATAGCGTTACTTGTGATCGCGGGTCTGAGTTCATCGCTTTACAAACTAGACATGTTCTAAAAAAACAAGGTCAAATATTACTTTGCCCATGCGTATTCACCATACGAACGTGGATCCAATGAGAACTTTAATAAGCTCTTACGGGAGTATTATCCAAAAAAGACAGACTTCGCTAAGGTGAGCCAATCTGAGCTTAATGAAAGTGTTATGAGTATCAACACACGTCCAATGCGTATCCATCGCTATATGAGCCGTTTGCAAGCTTTTAAGCGTCATTGTCAGTATCGCAACATTAATCTAGCAACGATACTGAGTTAAAGGCATAACAACACCAATACATAAAGAAAACCCAGTCAAAGATGGCTGGGCTTTTTGCGTTGGTAATCCAAACAGATATTCGATAAAATAAGTTATTCCAAGCGATAAAGAATGCTTATATAAAATTCTTTACTTTACATAATATATATTATCGAAAGTTAAGGGCCAATTTATGTATGTCAACCCCTAATGCAACAGTCTAAATTTTTTTCTGATATAACCTTGTTAAAGCAGATTATAGCAAGGTTTTTAAATTTTTAATAATTTGTGGTCACTAAAAAGACTTGCCTATTTTTGTCATAGTCAAGGATCCAATTTATGGATTCTTTTTTTATGTGATTCCTGGGCTGTCCATTGAACCGGTACTTTTTTGTTATCAGGAAGATCAATAAGCTTAAGATACTTATCAGTTGCCTGAAGTGAGATTTTTCCATGACCATCCATCACCGCTATGAAGTAACTTGGGTCCAAAATTTGGTTCTTGACAATCTTTTGACCATCTTCCGTTGTTAGATCTCCGCCAGTGTTTAACACAGAGTATTGTCCTGTTAGTAAATCATGAACGATGTCGGTTTGATCATCAATTGACCATTCGTTTGTCTTACCACCATAATTAGCAGGACGTGTGCTGGATTCTAGAGCATAGTCAAACAACTGACCATAGTCGATTGTTTGATTATTTAAGCTTGAACGGTTCCCTACACCGGCCACAACATCCTTTTTAGGATTAATTTTGGGCAATGGATTTTGGACAGTTTCAGTTTGGAATGAACGGCCAGTTTTGCTTTGAAAATCAAGTTGGTAGGCCGTGTTCTGAATTTCGCCATCAACGTCATCATTCACAGTTGTATCAAACGTCGTTACCAACGTTCGGCCGGCTTGAATATACTTTGTTAAAAAGTCTTGAGCATCTTTAGCGTTTACTGTAAATTTATGACCTTGATCGTCATATTGATAAACAAATTCATTGTTGTCGAGCAACCGCCCCTTCTTAAGGTCTTGAGCTACTGTATCAGGGTTAAACTTATACCCCTCCGGCATTAAATATGTTTTTTCCGTGCCTTTGTTTGCGGTAGTCTTAGCATCATAATTATCGTAAGCACCAGGGGTTGTGCCAATAGTTGACCCCGTTAGATCAGCATCTTTATAACCAGTTTAATCTTGATTGACGTAATACTTAACAATGTCTCCACGCATGACAGGCTTGGTGTTGCTATTTTCATCTTCTTCATTGGTTTCTGACTTGTACGGTTGAACCACTGGTTGATACTGTAAATCAGTTTTGTGAACCGTCACTGCTTGCGTTTGGTCGTATAAGTGATAGTTGCCTGTAATGACCTTAGGACTAACCGTCTTTAAACGATCATCAGTACCAAATAAATCATAACGGAAAGTATCATATCCATCAGTACTTACACCCCACTTGCCTGTATCTGGATCAACTTGATTGGTATAAGGGTTATAGAACTTATGAGAGAAATCATTTCCCTGGCCAATGGCAATATATTGACCCTCGTCGGTTTCATTTCCATTCAAATCATGAGATGAAGTGGAGTAAACAGTTCCATCATCTGCGACCTTAGTATCGTGAGAATAAGTCAAATTAACAATATTTCCAGAATTTTCGCGAATACCCTGTTCAATGTCAATATCGTTATAAGTAATCGCCGTTTTGATGTTTAGCGGTTGGCCGTTTTCTGCATAGAGCTTAGCATCAATATCAGCATAGGAGGCATTGGTAATGAAGATGCTTAGAGAATGAGCACCTCGATCTTGACCGTTCCCGGTGTTTTGACTTTCATGGAAAGCCACGTAACTGCCCTTATTAGGATTAATACTTTGAACACTGTTCACTTTGTAAATCAGATAAGCATTTTGACTGGGTCCGCCATCTGTGGGTGTAACAAATAAACCATTAATCCGATAGGTGTCACCTGAATTCGTAGTAAAGAAAGGAACATTTGGATCAATAGCATTTGTCTTACCTAAAAACGGTTTTAGAGAGGCATTTGTGCCGGCTTGTGATCCCTGCTGAACATCAACGCTAACGGAATTAGGTACTTGGATCTGAGAAAATGGTGTGTTTTTATCACCATAGTCAGAAGAAACGATAGCCTTTGGTTTTTGTCCAGTATTTACAAACTTCAAGCCCCCTTTATCCTCTGATGGTTGATTGTTGTAATTAGTAGTTCCCTTGAGCGCTTGAGCAACATAGTCATTGTCAGCTTTTTTCTCATCAGCCAACTTCTTCAAATTATCAGCTTGTGATTGAGCATCTTGAGCAGCATCTTGGGGATCTTTTTTAACCGTATTATCTTGGGTTAAAATAACGCCACTATTTTGGGCCTCAGTCGCAGCATCATTAACCTTTTTGTTGGAATCCTTTAATGAATTAATATTGGCGGTGGCCTGATTTACTTGAGCTGTTTGGGTCGTTTCATCGTTCTTAACCGCTTGACGTTCGTTGGACACTTGATCTTGCGTAACGGTTTTAGTCGTTGTGCCTTGATCCGTAACGGTAACTCCAGCAGCTTGAGCCGTCGTAACCGCTTGATTGAGGGCGTTATGAGTATCTTTCAAGCCATTAACTTGATTCATCTCCCCTTGATGTTCAGCGGCTGGAACTGTGCTGTTAGTTCCTTGAGCTGTTGTAGTTGGTGACACCTCATCCGCATTAGCTGACTGTGAAAGACCAATTCCCCCAGAAATAAAAGTAACGGCTGCCAGTGAGGTATAGAGCCAATGCTTACCAGCCTTATACATTTTGAAGTGATTTTTCACATTGATTGATTGTGTTTGAATAGGCATAAGTTTTCTCCTTTGATTTAAATACCTAAATAATTAAAGCGATTCGTTAGTGGCTTTCACTGAAGTTGTTAACCCACTTTTAGTTTTTTTGTTACCATCAGCTTTCAAACTCATTTTTGACTGTTGACTTTGATGGATTGAGCAACAAATTCGTTCTGACTTACCAAATTAATCGAGTTGTGACTAGTAATTTGAACATCAATTGGTGCTGCCTTTTTAGTTGTCATAGAATTTCCTTTCTTAACGAATACCTAGATATTGATTCAAAGTTTGATTATAACCAGGGTTGGCTTGTGATACGGCTACCGCTGCATCACGACCAACTTGTTGATTCAAAAGCTGTCCGACCCGAAAGACACGATAGCTATCTTGCCCCAATTGATTATCTGAGAAGCTTTGACGATAAACATCTAAGCTATTTCGCTTGAGTGAATCGTCGAGAGCTTGGTAGGGGCGATTGTTTACCCTATTATCATTCGTTGTACTGGATTGATTACTTGTCGTTGAATTGGTTTGGGCGGTTTTCGTGTTATTTGAAGAAGACGCCTCCTTGGTTAATTTGGTGACTTCTTTTTGTAACCGTTGATTAGTTTCTTGCGTATTTTGCAATGTTGAGTACGCCTTCATACCTCCTGCCCCGGCGCCCAGTAAAAGAAGCGAGACCCCAACACTTGTAGACCACCAGAACTTTTTGGAATGGTGAGTTGGTTTGGGAAAGAATCACTGCCTAAACGGCGAATTGTAAAAAGAGTTTTATAAAAGCGGGGTTAACCAAAAGGTTAACTCTCTTTTTATTATGAATGATAGTGATGAAGGCGTTACAATAAGAGGCTAAGGAGTAACTATTTTATGAAAAAACGCATGGCATTATCAGCCTTTTAGTGATTATTTTTTTGGTCTTAATTGGCTACGCGGTCTTCCAATCACTGAATGCACAACACAAAACGGGGACAAATTCCTCAACTGCTTCTGGTAAAACCGCCACGGTTTTTTTCCATGGCTACGGTTCCTCACACAATGCTGAAAAGTCAATAGCCCAGTATTTGGTTGACCAGGGTTATTCGAATCGGCGCGTGAACGTAACGGTCAAGGACGATGATCAGGTTAACGTGGTGGGCACTCCAGGGAACATGGCCATTACATACTATTTGATGGCAACGGCTGAGGGTAAAAGCGATTCGTTGCCAGTAGTTAAGAAACAGATTGATTTAGCCGGTACCTATAACGGTTTGATGTTAACGGATCCTGAATCCGATTCACCCCTAACAGACGATGGGCAACCGGTCAATCAGTCTGCGTACTACAAACGTTTATTACCACTGCGTGAGTATTATCAAAAGCACCAGGTTCAGGTGCTGAACATTTATGGTAATTCGCAGGGTTCTGGTAATAACGATACGACGGTTTATAATAATTCGTCTAAGTCCTTGAAGCACTTGGTTCAAAGTCCTTCAACTTATGAAGAAAAACTGATTACCGGTGCGGATGGACAGCATTCCAAGTTGCATGAAAACAAAGCAGTTGATGCGATCATGCTGGCGTTCTTAAAGAAATAAACAAAAAATACGGCTTTGCCGTCTTTTTTTGTTGACATTGTGAAGAGTTGGTGTATATTAGTGAGTGATTAATCACTCACTATGTGTAAAAGGAGTCCATTATGGAAAAAGTCATTTCTTTGGAAAAAGTTGCCAAGTCCTTTGGTAGCCTAAAAGTCCTGAAGGACGTTGACCTGTCATTGGGCCGAGGAGAAATTCTCGGTTTGCTCGGTCCATCCGGAGCCGGTAAGTCAACGGTCATCAACGTGACTTTGGGTGTTGAAAAGGCCGATTATGGTACCGCTTATGTTTTTGGTAAGGTGATGCCAAATCGCGAACTACTTGGTCAAATGGGGTATATGGCCCAATCTGATGCGCTGTACGAATCGTTAACGGCTCGTGCTAACCTAAAGTTCTTTGCCGAGATGCGAGGCATCGATAAGGAAGGCTTGGAGCAAGAGATTGAACGAGTGGCGAATGTTGTTTCACTTGGTGACAAGCTCGACCAATATGTGTCTGGTTTTTCAGGGGGAATGAAGCGTCGTTTGTCATTGGCCATTGCCTTGCTAGGCAACCCATTCTTACTTGTTTTAGATGAACCAACAGTTGGAATTGATCCAGCGTTGCGCCGTCAAATTTGGTCCGAACTTCATAAGATGAAGGAAGAGGGACACGCTATCTTGGTCACCACCCACGTCATGGACGAGGCTGAATTGGTTGATCGGGTTGCCCTACTAATTGGGGGACGGGTCATCGCCAATGATGCACCGAAGAAGTTGGAAGTCGATTATGGCGTACCAAGTATCGAAGACGTCTTCTTGAAGGCAGAGGAGGAATTGTCATGAGCCGAACATTAGCCATTGCAAAGCGAATTTTGATGGAAATGATGCGTGATAAGCGGACCTTAGCCTTGATGTTTTTAGCGCCTGTTTTAATCCTATCGCTCTTGAACTATGTCTTTACTATCAACTCAACACCATCCGTTGAAATCGGAACGGTACGTGTGGAACAAGCGGTGAGCCAAACCCTTGATCAAACCAGCCACGTTTCCACCAAAGCTTATTCTTCCGATAGCAAGGCCAAATCAGCTTTGAAGGACAAGGATATTGATGCTATCCTGACGCAAACGAGGAATAACCAGTTTGAAATTCGTTATGCCAACATCGATGCTTCCAAAACGGCAATGATTCGTCAAGTCGTGAACGGCGCCTTCAGTAAGATAAAAGTCGGGGCGATGGTCCAGCAATATGTTGCGCTGGCCACACAAACTGGGCAGCAACCGGCTGCACAAGCGAACGTGTCCCTTTCAGAGAAGTACAACTATGGCGGTAAGGACACGAGTTTCTTCGACACAATTATGCCAATATTCATGGGCTTTTTCGTCTTCATGTTCGTTTTCTTAATTTCAGGAATTTCACTATTGAAGGAACGGACAAAGGGCACGCTTTCCCGTTTGTTAGCAACGCCAGTTCGACGTTCTGAAATTGTTTTCGGTTACATGTTGTCTTATGCGCTAATTGCAGTTTTGCAGACGGCCGTGATTGTGTCCTTTACGATTACACTGCTTCACGTTGAGGTGCTTGGTTCTGTTTGGTTACTCTTCCTCATCAATGTCTTGTTAGCCATGGTCGCCTTGGCGCTGGGACTCTTAGTTTCAACGCTGGCCGCGTCAGAATTCCAGATGATTCAATTCATTCCAATCGTTGTTGTGCCACAAATGATTTTCTCAGGCATTATTCCGTTTGATTCCATGGCCTCCTGGGCACAAGCCATTGGCGATATTTTGCCAATGAAGTACGCAGCTGATGCAATGAACGCTGTTGTTCTTCAGGGACAGGGTTTTTCAGCCATTTCTGGACAGATTGTCGCCTTGGTTATTTTCTTAGCCGTTTTGACGGCATTGAATATCTTTGGTCTCCGTCGTTACCGTAAGGTATAATGTATTCAGTCTGAAAAGAGGTGGAAACATGGATCAAATTATTCAAGAGTTTGTGAAGCTATCTGAAGAAAAAAAGGTGCCCCCTTCTCAAAAGAAAGTTCTTCAAGCAGCCATTCAATTGTTTGCGGGCCAAGGGTACGCCAGTACATCGACTGCTGCCATCACCAAGGAAGCTGGTGTTAGTCAGGCAGTCATCTTCAAGTACTTTAAAAATAAAGAAGGGTTGCTCGACCAGATTTTAAATTTGACCATTGAGAATCTGCTACCAAAGTATAGTGATGAATTTGTTGCAAAATTACAGGATGTAGCTGGGCACGAGTCATTTGAAGAATTTTTATCCTTTGTTTTGCATGACCGCTTTCGTTTCATGGATTCCAATCAAGATGTTTTGATTATCTTAGTTGCGCAATTAATGGTGGACGAGACTTTAATGAAAAAACTAGAAAATGCGTTGACGGATAAGTTTTGGTTCCTTACTAAAATCATTGAGGAACTAGCTGGACCGGATGCTAAATTATCTGGTCAAGATATTCTTCGCTTGATTGCCTCACAGATGTTACTCATCTTTATTGAGGAAAAACGGATGGGTCTACAGTTGTCGGGATCTACTGTTGAACAGCGACTGGAGCAAACACGTCAAATTATTTTAGCGGGAATTTATAAGATTAATTAGACGGAGTCGGTTGCGTGAGCAGCCGACTTTTTTTTGAGCGATGGCTTGTCAAAAACGCTTGGACCTGGTCATAATGGTGGTAACAAATAAATAACGTCCGTTTAGGGGAGCTCTTTGGAGCTGAAAGTGCGCAAGCCGACCCTTCGAACCTGTTGTGTTAAGACACGCGTAGGGAAAACAGAAAAGATTAAGACAATCGTCCGTTCGCTTTTACTGTTTCGGATGGTTTTTTTTTGTGGACTTATGCACTAAGAGGAGAAAAATGCAAAACACGCAATCGAAAAATTTACGTTTTATTACGGAATTGGCGCTTTTCATCGCCCTATTCGTTGTCTTGAGTTTCTGGTCTATTCGTCTTTGGGGTGAGGGTGGCTCCATTTCATTTCAAATGGTACCAACGATGATTATGGCGTATCGCTATGGCTATAAGGGTGGTTTAACAGTCGGAATTCTGTTTGGACTCATCAAGTTAATCTTAGGTGCCTATATTTTGACACCTTTTCAGGCTTTCTTGGATTACCCATTGACCTTTGGGTTGGTCGGTTTCACAGCTGTGACTGTCCCAATGGTTAAGAAGGCCTTTGGGAACAAGGAAATAGATTAGAAGATCAGTCAGATGGCAAAACCATTTCCTGTTAAAAAAGTAAAACGTAAATATTCTTTTCTAGTCTTCATTTTTTTCCTCTTTCATGATTAATTGATTGAGTTTTTTGACTTCTTGATTAATCTTAAATTTCAATATTGCATGTTGCTCACTCGTGATTGGGATGAAGCTTAATCTGATATTCAAAAAATCAATATATTTTTGTAATTGACGAATTTTCTTTTGCTTTTTATAGTTAATATTTCGTTTCTTGCAATTAATAATTTCTTCTCTGATAATTTGTTCAACACGATCTACTACACTTTGTTCTTTTTCTTTAAACAAACTTAACTGCTTAGTTACCATTACACTTCTCCCTCCCTCAATCTCTCTGAAATACAGTAATTAATAATATGGATGGGATAACCATTTCATGTGCTTTGCATATGGCAATGAAGCGTTTTGTAACTCCCTAATTTTAATGTTTTTCTGTAAAGCCAATTTTTGAGCAGTTTTGCTTGTCTTTTTAATCAGCTTGTTATTCACTGCATTTTAATCAGCTTGTTATTCACTGCATTTACTTCTGCAGTATGATACAAACCAGCATTTTTTCTGTTTTCATAATTAGCAATGGCAATATCAATGTTATTCATACTCATATCTCCTTTTAAAAATTAAAATGGCAAATCATCATCGGTCACGACAACTTCGTCATGGCTAGATACCAAATCGTCTTGAGCTAACTGGTGACGGATAATTTCTTTATCCTGAAGGGTTTCGACAAGATCAAAATGGTCAACATAAAGGTCAGTTACAAAATGAGTACTCCCATCTTTTTCGTAAGAGCTACTTTGAAGATGGCCATCCAACCCAATGCGATCTCCTTGATCAACCAAATCAGTAAAATTTTGCGCCTGTTTTCCCCAAAGAACAAAACGGAAAAAGTCAGTTTGACGTTGTCCCTTCTTGTTCGTAAAGTTTCTTGATACGGCAATTCGTCCTGTTGTGAAAACTTTGCCAGAAGATGTGTAACCCAACACAGTTTTTGAAACCAAACGACCTCGTAATGCTGCAATATTCGTGCTCATATTTTTTCCTCCAAACGTTCTAGTTTTTCAATATTTGATAATCTTAACTTCTACTTCTTGATGTACTGTCAATTGCATTATCATGTAATTTCACAGACCAGGTTGTTGATTGTGTTCCTGTGAAGAGGTTCCAATCAGAAAAAAATATCTTCAAAACACCATTGTCATAACTAACGCTATCTGCATCGTCTAAATCTATACCTCGATATTTCAATTGAGAGTCAAGTTTACGTAAACTAACCTCATTCGGAATTTCGCTTTGTAGGTGGTTAATTGTTTTGTTCCTGTTCTGAACTTGGTATGCTTGAATCTGTGTTTGAATCGATTGTGATATTGGTTCACCGAATAAAATCAGATTAAAAAAGAGTATTCCAACAACTACCTCTATCATGGCTTTTAACGCGTCGCCTTTAATAAAATCTGTTAATCCGATAAAGATGGCCGTTGAAGATAAAGACAAAGCAATTATGATTAAAATACTTGTCATATTAAGCCACCTTCCATGTCACTAAGTTTAGTGATTGGTACGATTGGTTCGTTGAACTGTCGTACTTGACTAAATTGTTTTTGCTGTACTTCGTTCATTGATTGCGCTACTTTTTCGATATACAAAAGATTACTGGTATTGTTCTCGGCCGAACGAGTAATAGCTTCGCTAACAAGCAAAGCGCCATAAAGATTAGCTAATTGCTCCAATCGATTAGCTTGTTTTAAATTGGGACGTTGACCAGTTTCTTTTTGGTAATGGTCCACAAGCAAATCCAAATCATTCGCACGTGTATTATTAAATACGTCATCATCCTCATCATCTTTTATTTCAGTATCACTTAATTCAGTATCACTATAGTCAGTATCATTAGGGTTTGATTTTGAAACCTTTGGAGGTTTATTTTTCAAACCTCCAGTGGTTTGATTTTCAAACTTCCGGAGGTTTGATTTTGAAACCTCCTTGTCCCCCAACGCTTTAAGGGAGTTTTCTGAGAAAGAATCACTCGTTACAGCTCCAAGATAAAGACGATTTGCACGATTGAAACCAATTTTTTCTTCTTCAAGCAACCCATATTTTGCTAAATCTTTTTTAATGGCAATCACTTTATTTTTGCCACAGCCTAAAATTTCTTGCAAAGCTGCAACAGTGAAAATAAAGTAAACATTTTGCTGCTCATCAATCCAGCCATTTTTTAACGACAATTCAAACCGGTCTCTTAAAATGGCATAGGCTGTCTTGGATTCCAATCTCATATCTTTATATTTTTCTGAAGTAAAAAAGATTTTGGGAATCCGATAAAATTGTTCAAATGACTGAATTTGTTGGAGGTTAATTCTTTGCATTTGATGTGTCCTCCTCTTCATTAACAAAAGTCTGTTCAATCAATTCATCAATTGATAGATTTAAACCAGAAGAGATATGCAACAACGACTCAATTGAAGGGTTCGATCGGGCTGATTGTTCCCATCGCGAAATCGCACGTTGTGGAATTTCCCAAGACTCAGCCAAATCTTTCTGACTCATTAAACGGATAGTTCGATAATTTTTAATAATTTGTCGTAAATCTAGGCCTGTGTTGTTTTTCATGTTGACCTCCACTGTCGTAAGCCCCCGGTGACCAAGGACTAAAAAATTGTAAAAAAAAAGAAGCCACATCGGGCTTCTTTAATTTGCAAATATGCAAAAATGTATAGGAGTTAAAGGCAATGGGAACCATTGCTACTACTCACTTAATTAGCCTTCTGTTGCTTTTAATATTGCACGTTACAGTTAAGGGCCAATGAGGATTATCACCCCCCAATCAAATATTTCGTTAAAAAATGTATTATCTACCTGATGTATTGATAAATTGCCAATGTTTGTTGCTATTTTGTTAATAGTCAGTTTTAATCACCAACTTTGATAGAGTTTTGATAAAACGAATTGTACATAACCTTATCGATTGTGAAGGCAAAATATATCAAGGTGAACACTATCAAAAAAATAAAGAAGCAACTTAATATTTTTATTAAAAAAAATAATTTAAAAAGACATATATCTTTGAAAGCAGATCGAGTGGTTCTATATAATTTATTCAGTACAGTGTCTAATTCAATGTTTGCCATGATAAAAATTACAATCGGTTTAGTGCTTTGGTCATTGTGGTTTTTAATTTTTGGCTTCTACTATCTAATTCTGTTAGCCATCCGTGCTTATTTTTTATTTCGTTATAAACAGGTTAGAATAGCTAATTTTTCAAATTTAGAACGTAGAAAATTAGAAGAAATATACTTACGTGAAGGTGGCATTTTCTATTCAATTTTAGGCTTGGTTTTGGTGGGACTGTCAACGTTTATGTTTGTTCATGGTCAACCTCAAAATTATAATCATAATATTGTCTTGTTCATAGCATTAATTGGTTTTATAAAAATCGTTACATCAGTTATCGGTTGGATAAACTCTCGACAATTCAATAGTCCAATTATTTCTTATCTTAAAGCACTTAATTTAGCTGACGGATTGGTTGCAATTGTAATGACACAGTACGCTTTGTTATCTTATAAACATTCTGAGTTTGCTTCTTCTTCCACAGGACTTTTTGGCATCTGTATTGGTTTTGTACTGATCATTGTCGGTATAGCTATTAGTACTCGTTTTTTTAGAAAATCATTAAAAAAAGGTGCTTAAAAAGTGACTGAGAATAAATAAAGACCGTTACTACTTATAATCACTCTTCCCCAAGGCAACATTACCAACCTTATCCCCTTTCAGAATTACTACCGTCTTAACTTGATTTCTATAACAGCCATAATGTTAAAATGAGATTCCCCAAAAACTTTATGAACGTTTTTGGAAATCTCATTTTTTACATATTAATTAGAGTAATGATTAGCCAGTTAATGATAATTAATTCTTTAAATCAACCAACCGGTTAACCGTTCAACAAAAACGGGATCATTATGATCAAATAAAGCAGATTCTTTTTTGTCCAAACCCTTGATTAAATCCATGTCTTCTTCTGAAAGATTAAAGTCAAAAACATCAAAATTTTCGCGTATCCGTTCCTCATGAACAGATTTGGCTAAAACAACAATGTTTCTTTGTATTAACCATCTTAAAACAACTTGCCCAACTGTCTTATTATATTTCTTACCAATTTTCTGCAAAACCTGGTTGTGAAATAGGTCTAACCGTCGTTTCTGGTTGAACAGAATATTTTTTATTCCACTCTTGATCTTTTTCACGTTGGTTCCATAGATTAAATTCAAGCTGATTAACTTGCTGGGTTGTTTCAACTAATTTTGCAAATTCAACAATTTTTCCTGCATCAAAATTCGAAACACCAATCGACCGCAATGTCCCGCATCTAGAGCCCTTTCCATTGCACACCAATTCAACAGCGACTGAACTTAATAGTTCTTGAATAACCATAATCAGCAGCTAGCGAAAAAGAAAGAATTCTTATCAAGAATTCTTTCTTTTGGCAACAATTATTTAATTAATCGCTGTGCTGACAAGCCCTATTTACAAGGTGCAAATTCTGTCAACTGCTTTGATGATTACTGCTAGCGCTTCTTTTTCTTATTTTTAGCTAAGAATAAGAGTGTTAACGAAGCAAACAAAGACACAGGTGCAAATTTTTCAACGCGACTTTGCGGAGCGGTGTCAGCAGTATCAGGTAGTGCATGCTCAGCTTCTTGTTGGTTAACAGCTACTGTATTATTTTTTGCGGCTAATGGAACGACGCTTGTAGCAGCGTGTTGCGCTTCTTGTGCACTCTGTTGAACCTGGGACTGGTTACTCTGTTGGTTTTGCTGAGTGCTAGATTGACCATCATTGTTTGGAATTGATGCTGGTGCTTGTACTGTAACTTGGATGCTTTTACTTGTAGTTAGTCCGTAAGAATTGGTTACTTGATAAACAACTGTATAAGTTCCAACTACTTGAGGATTGACTTGATTTTGGATAACAGTGATTTGCTTGGTTAAATCAACACGACCACCGCCATCATTTTGTTGATCAAAAGCACTCACCTGTGTCAGTGCATCAAATTGATTACCTTGGGTAATGGTCTGGTTATTGGCAACGATTTCTGGCTGCACTGGGTCAACCCAGTTAACCGTAATTGTTCCAGTACCATTAAACCGACCCCGGGCACCAGACCATTGATAAAATAATACAGTATTGGTGGTGTTATCAGTTGGTACCGCAATCGTAAGAGATTTCACTCCAGTAAATGATTGGTCGGTAAGCTGTTTACCGGAAATAGTTTGTCCATTGTAAAGGTTAACACTCTGAATTGTATTTGAAAGCTGGCTAATCGTCAAAGTGTTCCCCTGCGGGTCACTTTGACCATTGTAATAAGACTGATTACCCACTTGAATTTGATCATCATAAGAACTGGTTTTAATTGGCAAAGCAATATCAATTGTCGGTTGATTTGATCGAACGGCGGTTACTGTTTCTTGATGGTGTTGATCTTGGGCAGTCGTCTGGAATAACAGCTGGAAACCATTCATAAAGCTAATATCGCTTAGTTGGTTGTTATCAATTTGGAAAACATGTAAATCTGGATAACGATTATAGAGCCCAGTCATAATGGTAATATTACTAATATTATTATTATTGACAGCAAGCCACTTCAGTTTCGTCAAGGGAGAATCCTTAAAAACATCAATATTGCTAAGTTGATTATTATTAGCAAATAAATATTGAATATTGGTGATTTGAGCCTTGGTAATTGGCGTAATATCACTAATCTGGTTGTAGCTAGCATCTATCGTTGTTATCGCTGGTAAATCAACATTTTGAATAACGCTGACATCAGAAAAATTATTATTAGCGATATTAAGTGTCTGAAGATGCGACATGGTAATGCCAGTAAAGGGAGTTAAATTAGAAATCGAATTCCGATTAATATAAAGGGTTACCAAATTTTGGTTGTGTTCCGCCTGCTTGCGCAAAAAATTAGCATCCCTCAAACCCAAACCAGTCAACTGAATGAACTTCAACTGGGTCAACTCATTAAATTCTGTAATTTTATCATCCGAAAGGACATCAGAAATATCAGCAGATCCACTCTCATTGTCATACTGATAAGGGCTATCGCTCTGAGGGTAATAGCTGCTAATCGTATTGTCATCATCGTCACTATTTTGCTTATAATTACCAATGACAGTGATACTTTCGAGATTTTTAGCATAGTGCAGGCCCTGTAGCGATTCAACCTTACCAGAAGTAATCTTAATTGCTTTGACTTGCTCCAAGTCGCTCACCGTTAGCTGGTCAGCTGACTTATTTAAGGCCGTCGCAAAAGCAGCTCGTAAAGTATTATCTGGTACCAATGCTTGGCCAATTAAAGTGGAATTGTCATTAGTTGTACCAACATTGGCTGAGTTACCCGTACCGGTAGACTGACTTGTACTGCTATCATCAGCAATGCGACTCGTCAATCCAGTACTATCATTCGTACTTTGACTTGAGCTATTTTCTGACTGGCTCGTTGAAGAGTTTGAATCAGTACTGGTGGATGTCTGACTAGTAGTTGCAGAACCTGCCCCACTATCAGTATTAGTTTGACTAGCAGAAATGGAACTTGACTCGTTTCCGCTATTCGTTTGGCTAGTAGCTTGGCTAGCTACTGTTTCGTTGTTATTTTCTGTACTAGTAGCAGTTGCTGAAGTGCTATTCGATGTGTCTTGTTGCTTTGACGCCAAAGTGACGGTATTAGCTGTTTGCAGCGTATTTGCCGTTTCATCAGCCGAAGCGGTTAAATCATTGTTTAAACCAACAGCATGACCCTCTGTTTGCGTTAAAAACCCGGCACTAGTCAGGGTAGAAAAAGCGACGAAGAGCCACAATTTCTTGGAAGCCAGTAAAGGCTTTTCTTGTGGGATGATTTTTTTCATAAAAAACTCCTTTCACTATTCATATTAATGTTGTGTTTGTTGAAAAAATCAATTGATCATTTCTTCTTTGAGATTAAGAAAAACCAACTAGTCGACCAATCATTGGTCAACTAGTTTATTTTATTAGTGTTTGGTTCATGGATTAATGGATATAAATTGTAATCACTGTAAACAATCCAAACAAAACACCAGGAACGTTTGAAATGATAATCGGCCAATCTTTAAAGGTCTTGGTCCAGCCATAACCAGTCCAAAGCGAAGCATTAATCATTGCCACCAGTGGTTGTAATAAACCAACTGGGTGGCCAGAAAAGTTACTAATAATTTGCGGGATATATGAAACATACATCGCAATACAAGTAAAGGTAGCAGCCTTACTAAGCAACTTTAGACGTTTAACGCGCTTCTCAGGTACAGCGTTTTCACCTGTTGGATATTCTGAAGTATCAATTCTCATAAAATTTTTCTTAATTCCTTTCCTTATTCCCTCATATAATAATTGTAACTTATTTTTGCGAGCATAGCGAGTGAAAATGAAACATTTTTGTATTTTAAGTAAAATAAAAATAAGTAGCTCAACGATTGCAATCATTAAGTAACTCTTGCTAATGATATAATGTGACCTATATTAAAAGCTGAGGTAAAAGTATGGATAAAAATGAAGTTTTTCAGTATTTGCAGCAAAAAAAAATTTGGCACGACATTACAGAACACCAAGCATTATTTAGTATGGATAGTATTGTTGATGTTGACTTACCTTACCCAGATGCCGATGCCAAAAACCTTTTTGTCCGTGACGATAAAAAACGAAATTATTTTCTGATTACTGTTAAAGGTGATAAAAGAGTTGATTTAAAGGCTTTTCGCAAGGAAAATCAGACCCGACCACTATCATTTGCCTCAGAAGAAGACTTGCTAAGGTTAATGGACTTAATTCCTGGTTCTGTCTCTCCTTTCGGTCTCTTAAATAATGATGGCCGCCAAGTCAACTTCTTTCTTGATGAGGACTTTCTAAAAGATCCTGGACTAATTGGGATTCACCCAAATGAAAACACAGCAACGGTTTGGCTGAAAACCCTTGATCTTCTCGAGATAATTCAAGAACATGGTAATGAAGTGGCGACCGTTCCTATGCCCGAACGAGACTGACTAAAAGGCATTTAGAAAGCTACTACGTTATTTTTAAGTGTTGTCGCTTTTTTCGACCATTTAATTCTGTTTAAAAATACTTTGCTGATATTGCTCCTGGGAAACTGGTCCAGTTAGCACTTGCTGGAAGTCTTGACTCATCTCACTGCCAACAATGGCTGTCATAGCAAGTAAGGATAGAAAAAAGACCCGTTGCTGAAGCAACGGGTCTTTTTTGTATTTATATTTTACGACAAGAATCGCAGTTTAATTTTTTGCACTCCCCTCGCAATGAACCTTAGTCCTATATAAATCGAGACAAAGATAACAAAGTTCAAAAGAAGATTATCCTTAATAGCGGGATAAGTATTTTCAACCATGTCAATACCAATAAAACTGCCTAAAATAATGAAAATGCTGCTAATTGAAAAGCCTCTATTTTGGTGTTCGGGTCGCGACGTTACTGGCATACAAATTACCTTTCGAGTTAGTTATTTGTCATTAAACCTGAAAGAGCCTTGGGCTGATTTTCTTCAGGATTTCTAAGACAATCGTCGGTATAACAGTTAAGAGAACGATCAGCAACCAATGACTAGCCGATAAGCCGACCAAACCGAAGAGTCCTTGAACACCCGGAATTATCGAAACTGCAACCGTAATTAGTGTTGCTAAGAGAGCCATATTCACCAATGATGGATTGGCATCATAACGAATTGAAAAAAGAGACTTTTCAGAACGGATATTGAAAACGTGCATAATCGACGTTAATGACAAGACGACGAAGGCCATTGTCTGGCCCACCTCTTCTGAAGTGGCAAGGCCACCCATGGCCACATTTTGACCAAACCAGATGGCGCCTAAGGTCACCAAGGCAAAAAGCGAGGCATTGAGGGCAATTTGTCGTCCAAGTCCCTGACTAAATAATGACGAATTTTTGGGCATTGGCGCCTTGTCCATCACATCCGTTAACATTGGTTCACGACTCAGAGCAAAGCCTGGCAAACCATCAGCTATGGCGGACAACTGATTTTGATTTGCTTGCCAGACCTGACGAACCGTCATCTTATTTTGTGTTAACGTTCCAGTCTTATCCGAAGCAATGACATTCGTTGTTCCCAGTGTTTCAACCGCTGGTAACCGTCGGATAATCGCGTGCTTCTTGGCAATTCGTTGAACGCCGAGAGCCAGAGTCATTGTCACAATCACTGGTAACGTTTCTGGCACGATGGCCACTGCTAAGGAGATGGCCGTTAAGAAGATGTGTTTCAAATCCATTCCTTGAGCAATTCCTAGCGTTAAAACAACGGCAGCGGAAATAATGGCCAAATAAGAAATATTACGACCTAATTGGGCCAAACGACGTTGCAATGGTGTCAAAGGCGTGCTGTTTTCATTGTTCAATAGGCTAGCAATCTTACCCATTTCAGTTGCCATTCCCACAGCAGTGACGATGGCCAGGCCGTGACCGTTGACAACGGTAGTACCACGGTAAACCATCGTTACTCGTTCACCGAGGTCAACGTTACCGTCCCCTTTAAAAGTAGCATCCGCATCTTTTTCTACGGGCAAGCTTTCGCCAGTCAGTGCGGACTCTTCCGTTTGTAATTCAACAGCTTCAATTAAACGCGCATCAGCGGCAATTGACCGCCCATTTTCTAAGAGCAAAAGATCGCCGACAACAACGTCATCCGAGTCAATTAATTCTGGTTGACCGTTGCGAAAAACCTTAACCTGACTCTTATTCAAATCTTTCAAAGCGGCTAAGGAACTTTCAGCCTTGCCTTCTTGAAAAATCGACAATGCTGAGTTGATGACCACAATGCCAATCACCAGCAGACTTTCGAAGTAATTATTACTTCCTTCCAAATAAGTGGCGACAAAGGAAATCCCAGCCGCAATCAACAAAATAATTGTGGCGACATCCTTTAAACTAAGTAAGATTTTCTTAGCTAAAGATGTTTTCTTTTCAGCCACGAAAACATTTTTTCCATGTTCTCGCCGGCTTTTTTCAACCTGCTTTTCAGAAAGTCCTTGGTCCAATTTCGTTCCAAAGGCCTTGAGTGTTGCTTGAACTCCTTTTTGGAATGCTTGCATGAGTATTCCTTTCGATGGTTCATGAGAAGGTATCACACCAGAGGTGGTCTCCTGGCCACGGCACGTCTTCTCTTGCGTGATCGTGTTGGCAGTTGCATACTACTCAAAGTTCGGCGCCAACAATCAAGTGGTGTAAGTCCCCGAATTTTGAAATCGTGTCTCTTCATAGATAAAAAGCGAACATTTTCGGCTAATCGTTGGCGATTAACATGTAGGTTTTTAGCTAATTGGAATACTGGCACAATTAACTGTCAAAATTAATATTCAGATATGTATGAAAGTACGACGCCATTAGAGTGAACAAAAGTATTCTTAAACTAATAAGTATGACTAATAATATTGTAGCATACATATAACGATTTTTGTCGGTTTTAGAAGATAAAGTAATTTTTCTAATAATAAAAGTTGTTAAATCAGTAATTATATACTTTAATTAGAATAATGTTGATTAAAAAAACGCCTATACCAATTTTGTCAGGCGCTTATCTCGCTAAATTTCCGTCTTACGTCGTAGGATTGACCATCAGCGATTCACTCGCACAAATTTCTTCTGCGTTTTAATTTCTTCAAAACCCAGGCGACGATAAAAGGCATGGGCCTCTTGACGATTGGCACCAGAATTAAGCCGGATGGTCCAAATA
Source organism: Fructobacillus americanaquae (assembly GCF_024029775.1). GTDB lineage: Bacteria > Bacillota > Bacilli > Lactobacillales > Lactobacillaceae > Fructobacillus > Fructobacillus americanaquae. The sequence continues at coordinate 114,607 of NZ_CP097122.1, read as the reverse complement.
TTTCGACTTTTGCCCGCCTCCTCTAACCACACGACTAAAGCCGTGCCAATCCCCTGTCCCTGCGCTAACCGGTTGACTGCTAGTGCCAAGATATTCAACGCAGGATCAGCATAAATTTCCTGATAAACTTCGGCATGCAGGTAACCCAAAACCTGGTGGTGCGAATCCTCGGCAACTGCCAGCAGATGGTGACGTTGATCTTCAAGTAACTGCACCAACTGATTTTTCGCCTTCTCAATTTGATAATCATAACCCAGTTCGTTTGTGTTCAACCTATGAATGGCGTCCAAATCGAACAACGTTGCCTCCCGAATAAAGAATTTTTCAGTCATTTTTTATTAACGTCCTTCCTTCAGGTACTTAGCTTCGACAATCGAGTGTGCCTGCTGCCACCAATCTTGGTGATTTTGGTACCAAGCAATTGTTTCTTCTAAACCAGCATCAAAATCAGTCACCACCGGGTGCCAGTCAAGAGCTGCCATCGTGTGACTGGCGTCCAAGGCATAACGCTGATCATGACCAGGGCGATCAGCAACATGCACAATATTCGACGGATCTTGGCCGAGCTGGCGCATTATTTTTTGCAAAACCGTTAAATTACTCAGTTGACAATTCGCCGAAAAAAGATAGGTTTGGCCACTTTCCCCCTTTTCCAGCACAGCTAACAATCCCCGAACGTGGTCGGTTACGTGTAACCAATCGCGCACCTGCTTTCCCGAACCAAATACCTGAGGGTTTGCACCACTGATAATGGTGGCAATCGTCCGCGGAATTAGCTTTTCAACATATTGATAAGGTCCATAGTTATTCGACGAGTTTGAAATCGTGGCCTGAATACCAAAAGAGCGGACCCAAGCCCGAACCAGATGATCAGAACTGGCCTTGGTTGCCGAATATGGTGACGAAGGTTGATAGCGCGATTCTTCTTGAAACCTCGCTGTTGAATCAATTGATAAGTCACCAAAAACCTCATCCGTCGAAACATGGTGGTAAAAAACATGGTATTTGCGAACTGCTTCCAGCAACGTATAAGTACCAATAATATTCGTATCCAAAAATGGCCTGGGATCGGCTAAAGAATTATCATTATGACTTTCCGCCGCAAAGTTAATCACTGCGTCGACACTCTGAACCAGCTGGCAAACCAAGGAAGCGTCACAAACATCTCCGACCACCACATTTAATCGCTTGGTTGACAAATCAGCCAAATTTTCTAGATTTCCGGAGTAAGTTAACTTATCTAAAACGGTGATTTCAACTCCCTGATAATGTTCCAGCAGATAACGAACGAAGTTCGTGCCAATAAAACCAGCCCCTCCCGTTACAAGTATTTTCTGATAGCGCATGCCCTCTCTCCTTTGACTAATTTTAAAAAATATTATAGCAAAAGGGATCAACCAGCAAATACTGAATTGGTCCCTTTTTTTCAAGATTCTTACATTTTTAATAGAAGCGCTGCCCGAATCCTTTCAGATTCAGCTCGTGCTGTTCGAACGTAGATAATATCTCCCGGACGTAAAATTAGGTCCCCAGCAGGCAGTAAGCTTTGGTTGCTCCGCTTCACCATTGTAATTAAGCTGTGACTGAGCTGGTCAACATTGCGAATTTCGTGATCCTCTAAAACTGTCCCGGCCAAAACGGGCACTTCCAAGGTGATCAGTTGCTGGCTGCCATTGCCTTCCTGATTTTGCAAAAGACGGTTCAACAAGGATTCATAGATTGGCGCACCATTGCACAAATCAACCACTAGGTAAGCCACTAAACTGACAAAGGCCAATGGCAAAACGTGGGTCACAGAACCGACCATTTCAATAATCAGGATAATGGCCGTAAAGGGTGCTTTCCCGATGGCTGCAAAATAAGCAGCCATACCAATCACCACGAAATCAATGAGGTAAGACGCAGAGACCCAACCAAACATGACAAAGACCTGGCCAATTATAGCACCATTTAGGGCACCAAGTGTCAAAATTGGCAAAAAGATTCCTCCGGGAAGGCCCGAGCCGTAACTGATCATCGAAAAGATAAAGCGAACCAGTACCATGGCCAATAAAATTTTGATGCCTGGAACATGGTTGCCAAGCGCCAAGACCAAATTATTTCCCCCGCCCAGGCCGTTCGACCAAAAAATCCCCAAAGGAATGACTAATATCAGCGGAATCATTCCGTTCAGATATTTTGGTAGGTGTGTCCATTGGTAGATTTTCTGGCTGGCCAAAAGCGTTTTTTGGTATAAAAAGCCAAGCAAACCAAGCATGAGTCCCAAAATCAATAGCAGGCCATAGAGCCGTACCGGAATAATTGGCAATTGTCCAACCGCCAAAACTGGTGTCTGGCCGAACACAATCGTGGAAATTGCATCGGCCATTACGGCACCAGCTAGCGCACCCAGCCAGATTACTGGTGAGAAACTATGGTAAATTTCTTCCAAAACAAACATCACGCCGGCTAACGGTGCATTAAAGGCAGCAGCCAAACCAGATGCTGCACCAGCCGCAATCAGTGACTTTTTTTGACTATGGTCAGCCTTGATGGTTTCGGCAACACCTTGTCCGACGGCAGCCCCAAGTTGAATCGATGGTCCTTCACGTCCCAACATCAAGCCCGAACCAATGGCTAAAATACCCGCAACAAATTTTCGCCATAGAATCGAGAAATAATTTAAATGCAATTGATCCATTAACTGCCCTTCAACCTGAGGAATCCCAGAACCGGCGATGTTGGGCTCTTTTTTAACTAGCACTGCGACAATTAGCCCAATTGCTAAATTAATAAAAATAGCGACGACAAGGACTGACCAGTGGTTGTTTCGAATATATGTATACATATCACGCCACCATGAAAGTGAATGTTCAATGCTCATTCGAAAGATGGATACTACGATTCCGGTCAAAAAACCAACCAGAGTCCCATTAATAATGACCATCAATCGATTTGTATTAAAATGAAAGGTGTTTTTTTGCATATTTTTAGTTTACACCTTTTTATTCTAAAACCGTAATAAAAAATAGTTCAAAAGTAATTAAACTTTTGAACTATTTAACAAGAAATTATTTGAGTATCAGCTTTTAATGACGTGTTTGACCATCACCAAAAACTTCATACTTAATCGTCGTTAATGCTTTCAAGCCCATTGGCCCACGAGCGTGTAACTTTTGCGTTGAAATACCGATTTCGGCACCAAAACCGAATTCAAAGCCATCCGTAAAGCGACTCGAAACGTTTTGATAGACCACCGCAGCATCAACTTGGTTCATAAAATCAGCAACATGCTGCGGATTTTGCCCGAGAATTGTTTCAGAATGGTGAGTCGTATGCGCGTTAATCCAATCGATGGCGTCATCGATAACGGGCACAATCTTAATTGCCATAATTAAGTCATTGTATTCTGTATCCCAATCAGCCGCTGTTGCTAATGAAAGACGATCATCAATTGCCACAGCCCGATCATCGCCACGTAGTTCAACCCCGGCTTCAATTAAAGATGAAGTCACCTTCGGTAAAAATTCAGCGGCAATTTTTTCATGAATTAGTAGTTTTTCGGCTGAATTGCAGACAGCAGGCTTTTGCGTCTTCGCATTGACAATCACCTTGATTGCCTGATCCTGGTCGGCATCTTCATCCACAAAGATGTGCGTATTACCTGCCCCAGTTTCAATAACTGGTACAGTAGCATTCGTCACCACAAAGTCAATAAAGCTGCCAGAACCACGCGGAATTAAAACATCTACATATTGACGAAGATGGAGCAAGTCGTTAACAGAATCATGGGTTGTATCAGTGATTAATTGAATGATATTGGGGTTTAACTGGTGGTCTGTCAGCACGGAACGTAGCACCTGGGCCAAGGCGATATTCGAATGGATTGCTTCTTTACCGCCACGTAAGATCACAGCGTTTCCTGATTTAAACGTTAAAGCAGCTGCATCAACCGTCACATTCGGGCGGGCTTCGTAGACCATTGCCACAACTCCAAGTGGAACGGGCTTCTTGATAATCTGGAACCCGGATGGATGTTTCCAGTTTTCGTTAGGGCCGGCCAAGGGATCCGCCAGGTTTGCCACGGCAGCCAAAGAAGTAGCAATGTCCTCAATCGTTGCATCATCAAGTGTTAGGCGATTACGCATTGGGCCAGAAAGCGTTGCTGCATGATCTAGATCCGCTTGGTTCGCTGCCATGATAGCTAATTTTTGCTCTCGCAGGGCTTCAGCCATCGACAATAGAATTTGGTTTCGATCTTCTATTGATAATTGTGCAACAACTTGTGCTGCTGCTTGCGCCTGTTGACCAATTTTTTCAACTGTTATCATCGTCTATTCCTCAAAAAGTGTCCCAATTTCGTCTCCTGCAATCACAGCAAGGATGTTAGCCGGGTCATTGCCGTTCACCAAGGCCATTTTTTGGCCATTTTTGATCGTTAAATCAGCTGCTGCTAACTTAGTACTCATACCACCAGTGCCCAAACCGGAAGTTGAGCCCGTTGCACTAAGCCAAAGTGTTTCCGTAATCGCCTCAACTCGATGAATGGGTTTAGCATTCAAATCAATATTCGGATTAGCTGTATAAAGTGCATCGACATCACTCAAAATGATTAAACCATCCGCCTGAATTTGTTTTGCAACTAATGCAGCCAAACGGTCGTTATCACCAAATGAGTGTTGGTGATCCAACTCATCAACGGCAATGACATCGTTTTCGTTAATGATTGGAATGACCCCCTGGTCAAAAAGAGTTTCAATAGCATTGGTGGTATTTTCCAGCATCGCTGGATTGTCAAAGACGTCATAAGTCAAAAGAACCTGTCCAACTTGTTGCTGATAGAAGGCAAAGCTTTGGTGGTATAAAGACATTAAATAACCCTGTCCAATGGCCGCGAGTGCTTGTTGCTGTGGGATTTCCTTTGGCCGCTGGTGCAAATTCATCTGGTTTAAAGCGACGCCAATGGCACCAGAGGTCACCAATAGCACCTGGTGACCATCTTTTTGTAGGGTCGAGAGTGTTTGGGCTAAACGATTCACAACCGGATATTTGATTTGCCCATCCAGGTCCACAATGGTACTTGTTCCAACTTTTACAACGATTTTCTGCCAGTCTGCCATGCACTTTTTCCTTCATTAAGTTTATTCTATTATAGCAAGAAATAATGATGATAACGCAATAAAAAGAAGCTAAGATCAGTAAGCATTTTAGTTTAAAATGAAGAAAACATTTTAAAACACCACCTGAATATTAGGCTTAACTTACCCAAGTAATTGAATCTAAAATAAAAAACAGCAAAATAATTTGCTGTTTTAACCAATACCGAGTTACGAATGGAAAGTCAGCCCCGTGGTGCACCACATGAAGGGCAGAACTTAGCTTGACCATCAATCTTAGCGCCACATTGGCTACAGAAAGTGGTTCTTTGTTTCTGGGCATCTTCTTGAGCTTCGGTCGAATGGTTATTCTGATCGCGAATGGCATCAATCATTGCTTGCGAGTTCATGTTAGCGTTAGCCATCACTCGATTGTTATCATGAGCATCTTGACCATAGATCAAAGCCTCTTGGATTTTTTGATTGATGTCGATAACCTTTTGCTTATCGAACAGCGTGACACCAACAAAATAGTTAGAACCATTTCCATTGATCACCAATTCCGTCACGATTCCGTTTAAGAAGAAGATAACACCAAACACTGCTAAAACAATTCCCAAAACAGCATTGCTACCAAGGCTTTCAACACCAAAAAAGGCAATCAACGCTCCAACAATAAAGTTGAAGAGCTTGTAACTAGTGTGTTGGCTTGATCCCTGGACGTTGTCCAAACGGAAAACCTGCTTGTCTTCTCCAGCTGGGATAATATGTGCAATCGTGTTCTGGCGTTGAACCTTAATTACCCGGTTGTCAACTTCTACATAACCCTTTACCCAAAAAAACAGGATCGAAGCCATGTAATCAATCTTTGTTACACCATCTTGTGTAATACCTTCTTTACGTGCCCGATCTTCATCAGTCATTGCCATCTCAAATATTCCTCCAATATAAATACTTACTTTCTCAATATTTTTATTGTACAAATAATAATGTCGGAATACAAGATTTTTATTAGAATAAGTATAATTCTTAATAAAAAGATTAATTCTATCTCGACGGCAAATTTTAATTAACTAACAACACGGGCAGGGATCCCCACAACGGTTTGACCAGCAAGAATATCTTGCAAAACGACGGCATTGGCTCCGATTTTACTATCCTGGCCAATATGAATGTTGCCAATTACCTTTGCACCTGCACCGATTAAGACTCGGTCGCCAATAGTCGGATGACGTCGTACACCATCCTTAACAGCACAACGAGCCCCTAGTGTAACACCCTGATAAATTGTTACATCATCTCCAATTACAGTTTCCTCACCAATCACAACATTGACCCCATGGTCAATGACCAAATTTTTGCCAATTGTTGCGCCGGGATGGATATCAATCCCGGTTTTTCTCTTACTATGTGTTGCCAGCAGCTGAGCCAAGAATGGATGGCCATGCGTCCAGAGATAGTGGCTTTTGCGATAAACCCTGACAGCCTTATAACCAGTATGGAAAAGTAAAACCTGATAACGGTATTGTAAAGCAGGATCACGTCGAATAAAATCATCAGCAGTGTCAAACATGAATTCTCCTTATTGATAAATCCCTAGCGTATTCGGTCGCCAGGTCAGCAACTTATCGCGTTTCCCGAATATTTACTGATGAATATACTCCCCTTTGCCTAACAAGACATATAATCTTTGTCAGGAAAGCTACCAAATTTAAATTGGTACAGTTACAACAAGCGGTATGATAAAACCTGTAATCAATAGCAGGGAAACAGTTTTTGGAGGAATTTACATGGATAGTGGAAGTATTGCTTGGGTCCTGACATCAGCGGTTTTGGTTTGGATCATGACCCCGGGTTTGGGATTGTTTTACGCAGGATTGGGTGATAAGAAAAACTTGTTGCATACGGTTGGCATCTCAGTATTACTGATTGGTCTAGCAACGGTAGTCTGGGCGTTGTTAGGCTATAGCTTGTCATTCGGTGGTTCTGGCTCGCTGATTGGAAACCTACATTTTTGGGGATTAAACCACGTTTCCCTGTCAGGGTCTACTCGCGGTTTGACCATTCCGGATGGTGCCTTTGCCATCTTCCAAGGAATGTTTCCAATTATCACGGTCACGATCATCACCGGCTCAGTTGTTGGGCGGATGCGTTTGAAGTCAATGTTAGTTTTCCTAACATTATGGTTACTTTTCATTTACGCTCCCCTTGCCCACATGGTTTGGGATAACGGGTTCTTAGCTAAGTTGGGGGCGATCGATTTTGCGGGAGGAACAGTTGTTCACATTTCTTCTGGTGTTACAGGTTTGGTATTAGCCTTGATTCTCGGCCCACGGAACGATCAAAAGCCACACCAAACAAACCCAATTTTCGTCTTAGTTGGTGGTTTCTTACTCTGGGTTGGTTGGTTCGGCTTCAACTCTGGTTCAGCTTTGGCTGCCAACAACCAAGCCATTGTAGCGTTGATTAATTCATGGGTGGCTTCCTCAGCAGCTGTTCTTTCGTGGGGGTTGATTGCCTACCAGATCCAAAAGAGGGTAACACTCGATGGATTGGTCACTGGCGCTTTAGCAGGTCTGGTCGCCATTACGCCAGCAGCTGGTTATGTAAAACCATGGGCAGCGATTGTTATGGGCTTGATTGCCGGGGTCCTTGGCTTTATCAGCATCACAACAATTAAGAACTTCTTCGGTTACGATGATACATTGGATGCCTTTGGTATTCATGGAATTGGCGGTACCGTTGGCGCTCTTCTGACCGGTGTTTTCGCTGATAAAAACTTGCCTGGTAGTGCCGCTGGTTTAATTTCTGGCCACTGGGACTTACTTGGTCATCAGGTCATTGCCGTTTTGGTAACACTTGCTTTGGTCGTTATTGGAACACTCGTTTTGGCCGGTATTACCCGCGTTATCGCTGGGCCATTACGAATGGACGACACCGATGAAAGTACTGGATACGACAAATTAATCCACTTACTTGTAATTAAAGACTAAGTCGATTCAATCATGTAGCGTAAAAGGACTGTCATAAATGACAGTCCTTTTATTTTTGGTCTGAAATTAATTTGTTTGTTTAGCTAAATAGTCCAACAGTCGAAACATCACTTCCTGATTCTCTTCAGGAATACCATGAGCTAAAATAGTTGCGCCAGTTTGGTGCAAAGCGTTTTTAGCATCGTTAGCATACTCGCCGTCATTAGCAACCATTTCACGGATGTTATCCGCCTCCGGTTCAAAGTGGAACTGCAATCCGAAAATGTTCCCAAGGATAAAGCCCTGATTTTTAACCAAAGCAGTGCTGAACAACAACTCGGCCTGGTCAGGAATGGTAAACATCTGTTCATGCCAATGTAGCGCTTCCATCCTCTCTGGTAAGCCCGGAATGCAATCACTAACTCGCTGAACCGGTGCCCAGCCAACTTCCTTATAAGGAGCATCAAGAACTTTACCCCCAAGGACCTTAGCAATTTGCTGAGCACCAAAACATGCTCCAAAAATTGGCTTATGCTGGGCCATTAATTGTGCAATTAGCGCTCGCTCTTCAGCAATCCACGGCAAATGATCGTTGGGACTCATGGGCCCACCCAAAATTACTAAAAAATCCACCTCCTCTGCCCTTGGCAAAACGTCCCGAAAATGAGCTGGATGGTGAACGGTCAGCTGATGACCGTGTTTTTCTGACCAACGGGCAATGCTCCCTGGTCCTTCGTTCGGTGTATGTTGCAAAACATGAATGTGCATCAAAAAAGCCTCCTTTTTCGACGGCAATTTGATACGGGTTTCGCCTGCATATGCCCTTAATGTAGTTAATTGTAACACAAAAAGTCCCGACAGTTTAAGTCAGGACTGATTTTTAAAAGAATAAATGAATTAAGATGACGGCAAGCAGAACTTGAACCGCACCAACTAAGAAACCGAAACTGAGGAACTTGACACCACTTTTTTTGATAACTGACCACTTTAGGTTCAAACCAATTGCAGCTAAGTTGACGACGCCGAAGAAAGTTGACACCGTATGGCTAAATTGATGGATTGGGGCCGGCAAAGCCATGATTGAGTTGACGACCAATAAGATGGCAAAGACGATAATGTACCAAGGTAAAATCGTAATTTTAGCCTTTTCGTCCTCTTCAACCGCCTCTTTCGCATTTTGCCGCTTAGCGATGTAAGCAAACAACACAACGACGAAGACCAGCATAATGACCCGCAATAGCTTAAACAGAGTTGCAAAGGTTACAACGTTTGAATTAATCAAAGAGGCTGTTCCAACTACCTGACCGACAGACTGGACAGTCCCCCCAACTAAGGCCCCACGCAGTAAATCATTATTACCAAATAAGAAGTGTGACAAACTAGGCAACGTCAGCAAAAGCAGCATACCCGTCAAGGAAACGGTGGCGACTGCCGTACGCCGATTGTCATCCTTGGCCTTGATGACCGGGGCAACAGCAGCAATGGCACTGGAGCCACAGACGGCATTTCCGGCACCCATCAACATCGTGCTGTGATCGTCGACCTTAAATAGGTACTTCCCCAACAAAAATACGATACCAATCACCAAGATCATATTAATAATGATAAAAGCGATCCCATTTAGTCCTAACTTGGAAAGCGTTTTAAAGGTCAAAGTCGAGCCCAGCAAAGCAATCCCAATTTCAATCGGGTACTTTTCGGACCACTTAACCCCAGCTCCATATTGGTTACCGGCAAAAATAGTATTTCCCAGCAAAATCCCAATAATCATTGCCAAACTTTCCGCACCCAATTGCGGTAAGTACCTACTCAAAAATTGGGCAAAAAGCGAAACCACGACTGCCAGGACAATCCCAACAACATGCTTCTTCTCGATTCTCATCAGACAACTATTCCTTCTTTCGTTAGCTTTTTAACAAAAAATATTCCTTCCCTATTAAACACCTAACCAGGGGGGCTCCGTCAAGCTTATCAAGATTAAAATTTGATAACAAAGAACGCTTTTTAACCATTTTTAAAATGAATCCAGCCGGCCACCCGCTTTTAAAATAAGACAAAAATTAAAGGGTTGTCTTTTAATGACCGTGTTATCATAATTAAAGGTAATTATAGTATAGAAAGTTGGATTGTAGCATGACCTATGAATACTTGATTTTTGACCTTGATGACACCCTCTTAGACTTTACCGGAGGCGAAGTCGCTGCTATTCGTCAGCTTTTTTCAAATGAATTAGGCTTAACAGGCACTGATTTAGACCATGCACTCAAAACTTACCAAGAGATTAACCACCATCTCTGGCAACAATACGAATTGAAAGAAATTGCTCGACAACAAATTTTTGAAGAACGTTTTAAAAAAACGCTTGCAGCACTAGCAATTGACTATGATGCCGACCAACTTGAACAAGAATACGCCACATTGCGTGACCATAATTATCGGCTGGTTCCCTATGCAACTGAAATTTTGCAACACTTGCAAGAACAATATACGATTATCGCCGGTACAAATGGCCAGGATGCCACACAACGTCTTCGCCTCAAGGAAACCGGCTTAGGAAAATACTTTGACCAAATATTTACTTCTGAAATGATTGGTGCTTCTAAACCTGACTCAGCTTTTTTCGATCGTATTTTCCAGGATAACCCACATATGACCAAAGAAAACACGGTGATGATTGGCGATGGCATAACATCTGACATCATGGGGGGCCAAAATTATCAACTCGACACAATTTGGATTAATCCAAATCACAAGGAGAGCCCGGCGAAAATTAAGCCCACTCAGGTAGTTGCAGATTTACCAACTTTGGAAGCAATCTTGCAATAATACAACTCATACTTTGATAATTACAGATTAAAAAATCAGACCTGCAGAGGTCTGATTTTTTTATTTGTGATACTTACCAATCTTTTGATCAATCGTTAAAATTTCGCCATCTGGCTGATAGGCAACCTTAATATAGGCAGAGACTTTCTTGGCACCTGCCCGGACAGCCACGTGTTGGCACTCTTTGACGATGTCCATCAACTGGTTATAATTATCGCCTTCAATCGTTGTTTCAAAGGGACCAACTTCATAGCGTAAGCCGGTACTTTGAATATAAGCAATCACCTCATCAACCATTCGGCACAACTCTTGGTCATTTTCAGCTGCTGGTAAAACCTGAATCGCAACACTTGCACTCATTTATTTTCTCCTTTTACTGCTGTGGCAAAATCAATCGTTTCGTCCGCTAACTTTTGTAAATCAGTCCACTCTTCTTTTGACTGATGGTCATAAACACCAATCAAATGAAAACCCGCTTGCTTTGCTGTGGCAGCAGCATACAGAGCATCTTCATAGACTGCAATCCTGTTGGGCTGCTGGTCAAAATATTGTGCAGCAACCTGATAAATTGTGGGCTTTGTTTTATCCTGTCCAACATCTTCACAAGAAAAGACAAAGTCAAAAAACGGCAATAAATTCAACCGGCGAAGACAGTCTTTGGCCAAAACTGAACTACTGGCCGTTGCCAAAACAATTTTATGACCAGCTTGGTAGGCATCTTGTAAGTATGCAGCTACCCCAACTTTAAGTGGAATATCATGTTGGTAATGTCGGTCCATCAAAGCTCGCATTTCCTGCACCAAGTTGGCAGCTGTAACGGGTAGCGCTAATAATTCTTGTATGAAAATGGCTGAATCCGTTAAAGTCATGGTTTGAATCTGATTATGCAAACCGACTGGCAGCTGGTCAATGCCATATCGATCAAGCAATTCAGTCGCTAAATTCTCCCAAAAAGGCATCGAATCAACTAATGACCATCGAGGTCGAAGATCAAATATTCCCTATCGCTCATCGCTTACTTCCCCTTGCCAAAGCTAATTTGGCCTGATTGACGGTGTTTAGTTAATCCAAGTTCGCCTGGATTCGCTTTAGTAAGCCTGTCTTTTGAAAAATTAAGACCACTGCCAACCCCATTCCAGCACCCACAATGGCAGCTGGTGTGTAATATGGCACGAAGTAATACCACCTATGGACGTCCAAGCCATAAAAGATCTTCATCAATGGATAAGAAGTCAAAGCCCCTAAAATCCCCGTTCCAATCACTTCACCAAGGAAGACCAGGTAAAGGTTGTGGGTTTTGCGATAAATCAAACCGCCCAGAATGGGACCAAAATGGCCCCTGTTACGGCTTGAATTGTCCTGCCGGACATCATCCGTAAAATGCCACAAATCAAAGCACTAGCAAAGCCGTACCATGGCCCCAGCAAAACGGCGGCTAAAACGTCAACGAAGTGCTGAAAGGGCGCCATTGCCGGAAAATAGACAAAACTATTTAAAACATAAGCTAAGGCAGCCAACAAGGCAGTCACTAACATCTTCTTCGTTGATAATTTTTTCTGTGTCTTCATTTGAAAACGCTCCTTTTAAATTCAGTGGGGTAGCGAAAAAACAGCGCTCCTTTCCCACTTTAGCGGTTAAACCAGTCAGACAAGCCCCTGACTGATAGAAAGTTCGGTCGAGACTACTTGGTCTCCTCTCACGCCGGAACACGGCTTCCCATCGCTGTTTTTTCAGGATCAAGGCGCTCCCCTTCATCCCGCACGGTCAAATGACCGTGAATCATTCACTACACTCCTTTCTGATTTAAAAGAAAAAATCGAGCACCCACAAAAGGAGTCCTCGATTACAAAAAAAGCTACGATTTCCTCCGCCGGCATTATCCGGTTCAGGTGTTCGGGTCGATGGTCTACCATCCTCTCAGTCTGTCACACAAACTCCCCGATCGATTTTATTCAAAACAAAAGGCCGCCCAATTTATTAGTACGGCCGATTGTTGTGTTTTTCAACAAACAATTTGGAACCGCTAAAATGGGTGACTGGATAATGAGGGTCGCTAACACGATTGTAACCCTTATTCCCTAATGGAAATGATTATACTCATTTTAACGGAAAAAGACAACTATCCAATTTGATATTTCAAAATTGTTTGCTTATTTACTAACTTCGACCACAACATCTGCAAAATCGTGGTTAAAGCTAGCTGTCCAGGTTCCTTCTGTTAAGTGTGGCGGCAATAAGAAGGTTCCAGAGGAAACGCGTTCCCCCGCATGCAAGGTCTTTCCCTGCGCTGCCAACTTTTTAACTAGCCATTGCAACGATTTCAGTGGGTTACCCAAAACTTCGGCCGAACTGCCCTCGGCCACTACCTCACCATTATGGGCTAACTGGGCCTGGACATCTTCAAATTCAGCAACCGTCAAAGATGTACTTTCGCGTTCCGGCCCATAAACCACAAAACCACCAACAGCCGCATCTGCCATCACTAAGTACTTACTCAAAGATGGAAACCAATCCGTAAACCGAGCATCGGGTACTTCCACACCAGCCGCCACAGTCGTTTTGCGACGCAAATCCTCCAAAGAATCAGTGACTTTCAAGTCTTCCTTCGCCTTGAAAACCAATTCTACTTCTACCAATGGGTCCAATAAATCGCTCTTCAAAGAAAGGTTAGCCGGTGATTGAACGAAATGTTTTTGCACCTGAGCCCCATACAAAGGTTCATTTGAATCGAACATATCTTGCGTTTCTTGACTAGTCAAACTAACCTTGTAACCCCCAAGTGGTTGATTTTTGAGCTCCATCAATTGATCTTGCACTTCATAGGCAGTTTGGTCATCGCTAACAACCTGCTCCCATTCAGTCATTTTAAGCGGTTGGCGTTCTTGGTAAGCATGATAGAGGGCCTGTGCCAATTTGTCCTCTTGCTTTGCTGGTACTACCTTCACCTTGGTCTTCAATTCAGTCATTGTCATTTTTAATGCTCCTTTCAGTATACAAACAGCTCACTACAGTACGAAACTTCACGGTTCCCTCCTTTTCTAAAAAATCAGCAGATAAAAAGGCGCCCCTAACTACGAAAAAATCGTTGTTAAGGGCGCTTATGCACGGTACCACCTTAATTTGTTGAACGACAAAGTTCAACCTCAAACGTACGGCCGAAAAAGCGATACGCCGGTTTGATAACGGTACCAACCGAGCAAGGCTTACTGATTTCAGCCCACTAGCTAAAGAATGATCGTCTTTGAGTTTGAAAACGACGCCCTTTCACCAAATAGGCGCTCTCTAATCATTTTCTTACCCAGACACTTCTTATTGTCGCTTGTCATTTCTATCTGTTGTTTTGTAGTTTACAACTTTATGAGTCAATGTCAACTCTTTATCATTTATTTTTAATTTAAATAAAACTAAGAACCCCTTTTGGCCTCATTTTTCATCAAAAATATGTTGAATTTCCTGGTGACCAGCTGTTAAATCATAAATTTGATTAGCTGCTTGCTCAGGATGAGCTAATACTGCTATGACAAAGGCAGCGACATCTGCTCGCGGAATTTGCAAGCTTTCCTTTGGACCCGCGAAGTCAACATCCAATGAAACCTTGCCAGTACCAGTAGTATCCAAGAGCAACGTTGGCCGAACAATCGTATAATCCAAACCGGAATTTTGTAAGTACAAATCAGCATAGTGCTTCATCATAAAGTAATGATAAATGCCGGATGCAGACCAACGACCGCGGTCGTCCGCCCCAGCAGCTGAAACCATCACATAGTGAGCAACACTAGCTTTTTTAGCAGCAGCCATCGTTTTAATGGCGCCATCCAAATCAACTTCTACCGTTCGCTCGATACCACCTTTACCGCCGGCACCAGCCGTAAAAACAATCTGGCCAACTTGGTGATCCAGAAAAAACTGTGTCATCGTTTGTTCATCAACATCCAAGTCAAAATAGACTCCCTCAACACCGGCTACATCAGCCACTGTTTGCAATTGGTCTTTATTCCGAAAGGCTGCTAAAACTTCTTGCTGCTTACTAGCTAAGTCTTGAACCAAAATTTGGCCGACCTGACCGTGGGCACCAATTACCAATGTCTTTGCCATCATAATCTCCTTTTCATTAAACATTTTCACAGCATTCCCAATAAAATATGGGCGCAAGCAAACCTATTTTCTAAGAGCATTTTATTTAAGAATGAATAATTTTCTTTTTATAAACGGATAAACTTTTATCAAACTCATAAATAATGGGTTCACCGTTTGGGATTTCAACTTTAGTTACCTGGTCTGGTGTCAGACCTTCAATCAGCTTTGTCAACGCTCTGACAGACGTTCCATGGGCAACAATCAAGACATCTTCTCCCGCGCGTAACCGTGGTACAATTTCCTCTTCAAAAAGTGGTCGAACTCTAATTTCTGTACTTTGAATATTCTCACTCAGTGGCAAAAGGCCGTATGGCACTTGTGCATAGCGGTGGTCAAAAGCAGGGTACTTTTGACCAGCAATGGTCACTGTTGGATCATATGCAGGCTGTTTAGGTGGTAGAACAGAATAAGACCGTCGCCAGATTTGGACCTGCTCTTTCCCATACTTAGCGCGCATATCATCCTTATCCTCACCTTGCAAGATACCATAATGACGCTCATTTAACCGCCAAGACTTCATAAGCGGAATATATGATTGACCTAATTCGTCCAAGATGCGATTCATGGTCATAATCGTTCGACTAAGAACTGAGCTATAAGCCCGGGAAAAATGAATGTCCTGTTTCAAAAGTGCCCGCCCGGCGTCCTGTGCTTTCTTTTTGCCAGTTACAGACAAATAAGTATCGATCCAACCATTAAAACGGTTAGACTGGTTCCATTCACTTTGACCGTGACGAAGTAAAACAAGTTTTGGCATAATCAAGCTCCTTTGCGCTCTATTTTACACCGATTCTCTTTAAGCAAGCAATGCTTTCTAACAACAAAATAAAAAGCCTTCAAAAGAAGACTTTTATTATACGTTAGCTTATAAGCTTACCATTTAACACCATATTCTTCGAAGAACTCTGGGAGTGTTTTCAAGTTTTGACCATCGTATGAATCTAAGAATTCACGAACAGAACTTGGTCGTTGCAAATCAAGGTTACTGTTATACGTTGGATTAAGTGTTTCTTCCATCCCTTGGTCTGTTTGCTTCAATTGCAACTCCTCGACAGGCAATGACCGGGCATCAGAAATCTTAGCTTCAATCAAGAATGGTCGACCCGCCTTGGTTACCTCAATCGCCTTGTCAAAAGCTGCTGACAATTCGCTAGCCTTTGTCACGGTTACCGCTTCAACACCCATTCCTTGAGCAATCATAGCGAAATTTTGATCAGCAAGATCAATTCCTGAATGATGCATGGCCACATCATCCTGTTCACTTTTGATAAAGTTCAATGTCTTGTTGGCTGTAATGACATTAATAATTGGCAAATCATACTTCTTCTCGGTTAACAAATCTTGCATAATCATTGAAAAGGCACCATCACCAGCGATGTTCCAAACTTGGCGACCAGGATATGATAATTGTCCAGCCAAAGCAGCTGGCAGTCCAGAACCCATAGAAGCAAAAATGGCAGAAATCACGAACTTGTTCTTTGGCGTCACATGCAAATGACGGAAGGAGTTAATAATATTGTCACCAATATCAATGGCAAAGACAGCATCGGGGTCAGCAACACGATTAATTTCCTTATAAATCGGTTCAGCGCGAAGCGGTTCACGAGTATCATCTTGCAATTGCTTTTGGTAGGCAAACCAGTTTTCCTTATCGGCACAAGCGGCCTTGAAGAATGCAGATTCTGGCGCTTGTTCACTACGGTCTAGGGCAGCCTGGACAAAAGTAGTTGCATCTGCCCAGATACCCAAATCCAGGTTATGATGGCGGCCAAGTTCTGTTCGGTCGTTATCAACCTGAATAAACTTAAACGGATGTGTCGTGTAAACTAGTTTTGCAAATGGAAAATCGGCCCCTATAGCAATCAACAAATCAGCACTTGCCATGATTTCATCAGCAGCCTTTGAGGCAGCACGGTTAGCCATACCCAGATTTCCGGCATAGCTTTCATCAACATGCCCTTTTGCTAAACCAGTCATGACCAAAGGAATTTGCAATTTCTTTGACAATTCAATGAGGGCATCACCACCTTCTTGGATACCACGACCAACGTGAATAACTGGTCGCTTGGCTTCCTTAACTATTGCCAAGAATTGGTCTACTTCGGCCGCAGTTGGTTCTGGCTGTGGTGCCTTTTTATCATCTGTGGCTCCATGAGAACCATAAGCAATATCTGGAATTTGTTCGTAGCCCAAGTCATTTGGAATAATCACTGTTGCGACACCCTGATGCTTGTAGGCTTCACGAATAGCTTGGTCAACCACGTGTGGCAAACTTTCGGCTGTCATGACAGTTCGACAATAAACGGATACATCTTCAAAAATTGGATCCTCGTTGAACTCTTGAAAAAAGTGCGAGTTCATTACCGCGCGTGGTGTTTGACCGACAAGAGCCAAAACAGGCACATGATCCTCCTTGGCATCGTAGAGACCCGTTAGCAAGTTTGTTGCCCCAGGCCCAGCCGACCCAAAGGCAACACCAATCTTACCAGTGAGTTTGGCATCTGCTGCTGCTGCTAAAGCACCAACTTGTTCATGGCGAACTTGGATATAGTGAATCTGTTCTTTTCGCTCTGCGAGGGCTGCCATGGTGGAGTTAAACGAACCCCCAGGATAGCCAAAGAGGTGATCAACACCCCAATCTTCAAGCACCTTCAACATTGCGATGCTTGCTGGAACTGTGTTTACTGTTACTGACATAAGACATCTCCTGTTCTACTTTGCTATAGCCATATTATATCTCTGTTTTACAAAGATGTAAAACAATTTGCACAGTTGTAACATAAAATAGACAATTATTAATAAAAAGTTTTTAGTGCTGTTTTGATAGGGGTTATACCAGTGTCACTGTCACCATTGTTTTAGATTTCAAGGCCGTAATTAATCCTTCTAAATCTTTTACCCGCCGTCTAGGAACGGTTAAAATTTGACGAGAAATGGTTGAGCGACCAACCTGATTCCACTCAAAGAAAAAATTAACTTGGCCAGCATATCGTTGGTCTACCACTCGTAATTCATAAATAGTATTTTTAGCCCGTTTAAATAACGGTGCCATTTCCTTTAAAATTTCAGTTATTAATTCATTTTCGATCATGATCAACCCCCACAAACTGCAAGTCTTCCCAATTTTTTGGTTCTTTGTCTAAGTAAAAACCGTCCATAAAAAAGCCAGTTACCTTCCCAATTTCCACAGGACTAGCACGGCCCTCGATATCGAAACTGTTTGCCTGGACAACTAACCGCTGTGAGTTACGGTATGCCAAAGCAACCACCTGCTGCATTTGTTCGTATGACATGGCCTCATGCAATTCTGTTTGATCGGCCTGATCTTGATTCGTCTTCTGATTTTTTAATTCGGCAGTGTGGTCCGAAAGAAAAAAACCATTCCACTTAACTTTGCCTCGGTCACGGTAATCATGGTCAAAGTAGCCGGAGACAGTTGATAGCCAATCAGGATCAGCAAAAAAATTCTCACTCATAAGCATTGCCCCCATTATGGCCCCCAACTAAATTAGCACGGCTAATCGCCGTCGCCCCCTTTTCTAAGGAAATAGATCGGACCAGGCTCGCTGCCCCAAAGCGACGGCGAATTTGGTCAACTACCGTATCAACCGGGTCTTCTTCTTGGTCGGTTGGACTAGGAGCCTTGTCGAAAAGTGAAATTTCTTGAACACTTTCACTTGATAAGCCAGAAAAAGAAACTCCAATATAGCGAACGGCATCACCCGACCAATTTTCTTGAAAAATACGTTTCAAAACGTTCATTAATGTTTGACTACGGTTGGTTGGTTCAATCCGGACAGTTTGATGCAAACCCGTTTTTGGACTGTGGCGCGTATTGAAAGCGATTCCTTGGTCCGCGTAACCAAGGTAAAGTGACGCTAAGGTCGCTTGTTGCTGATGCGCCCGCAGACGACTTGCTACCTGGTCGGCCATTTCTTGCACAACTACTTGGATGGCCGCCCCATCATGATAATTTTCCGGTAAAACCTGTGAGTTCCCATAAGACTTATCTTTGGGCATAATTTTTTCTGTTAAATCAGACCGGTCAATGCCCCAAGCCAAAGCATAAAGTTGCTCACCCATTAATCCAAGGCGCTCTTTCAGCATATATGGGTTTTTCCTGGCTAAATCACCAATGCTTGCAATTCCCCACCCCTTCAACTTTTCTGCCGTTTTTTGGCCAATACTCCACACGTGTCCAAAGTTTGTCACAGGCCACAGCTTCTTGGGTACATCTTCATAATGCCACTCAGCCAGTAGGTGTGGGGCCCTCTTCGCTTCCAAATCCAAGGCCAATTTGGCTAAAACCGGGCTATCGCCGATACCAACTGAAAGATAGATTCCCATTTCAGCAAGGACCTGCTGCTGAATTTTTTGAGCGACTTCTCTTGGGTTCTTACCAAAAAGGTGCCAAAAATCAGTGATATCCAAGATTGATTCATCAATGGAATACGGTAACAAGTGTTCATCATCAACGTATTGTTGGTAGATGGCATTAATCGCTAAGTTTTTTTTGATATAAAGGTTCATCCGCGGCTCTGCCTTAATCAGACCAGGCACATCTGGGACATCCTTTTGTCTAGTAACGTTGGAGATGCCAAGCCGTTTCTTGGCCATTGGCGATGAAGCTAACACTAGCCCCCCTGTGTCATTTTCTTGGTGTGACATCACCACCAGCATGGACTGCAGCGGATTTAAGCCCCGTTCAACCGCTTCGCAACTGGCATAGAAACTCTTTGAATCGATTAGAAAAACAACCCGCCGGTCTTCATTTTGATAAATTTTGGCAAAATCATTAGTGGTCATTTGACGGGCTCCTCCCTATTGAGTCTGTTTTCATTATACGAACAGATGTTCGCTTTAGCAAGAAAAAATCAATAAAAATTTGCTAAGAAAAAGCCCCAACGTTCACGTTGAGACTCTCATTCAAATTTTATGTTACAATCACTGATTTTTTAGGGTCAAAACCTGGCCAACCACCCCATCAAAGTTGTCGGGAATCCAATCAGACCGCCTTTGTTCTGCTAAAGCAAGGCTGACACTTGCCCCCTCATAATCAGCTAGAAAGCGGTCGTAATAGCCACCACCAAAGCCGACACGCAGACCTTCCTCGTTAAAGGCAAGCCCCGGCACTAAGACCAAATCAATTGCTGATTTCTTCAGTTTCCGACCATTTTCGGGCTCTAAAATACCAAAGCTCTGACCGACTGTCAGGGTACTATCAGTACTAATTCCAACAAAGGTTAATTCACGGTCAACCACCTTCGCCAAACCAACTGTCTTGCCTGCCTGCCAAGCAGCCGCCATAATCGGCCTTGTGTCGACTTCAAAAGGAAGCGAGGCCGTCACAGCGACAGTTTGAGCATGAACCCAGGCTGGCTGTAGAAACAGTTTTTGATATAACTGTTTTTCTTGTTCAATTTTTACTAAAGGGTTCAAAGACTTTAACTTGGCCTTTTGTTCCTGGCGAATCGTCTTTTTATCAAGCATTTTTTTCATCTCCAGCAGATTCAAAGAAAAAAAGCTGACTTAACAGCTTTTCATCATTCTCATCTAATTGGGCATTACGGTAATTTATGGGCCATTGCCAAACGCTCCGCTTGTTTCTTAATGTCCTTTAATACCTTCTCATCGTCATGGTTATGAATTGCTTCCACAATCAAACGAGCAACTTCAGCACTATCGTTTTCGTCAAAACCACGAGTCGTAATGGCGGGTGTTCCAATACGAATTCCAGAAGTAATAAATGGACTGCGTTGTTCGTTTGGCAAAGCTTCCTTATTGGTCGTGATCGAAACACGGTCCAACAATTCTTGTGTTTCCTTACCAGTCAAATCAGTCTTGGTCAAATCTAGGTTGAAGAGATGGTTATCAGTACCACCAGCGACAACACGGATGTCGTCAGTCTTTTCAAAGACCGTAACCATTGCCTGTGAATTCTTGATGATTTGCTTAGCATAGTCCTTAAATTCTGGACGTAATGCTTCGCCAAAGGCAACGGCCTTGGCTGCAATCACGTGTTCTAAAGGTCCACCCTGTGAACCAGGGAAGATGGCTGAATTGATTTGCTTAGCATACTTTTCTTGTGACAAAATTACCCCACCACGTGGACCACGCAAAGTCTTGTGGGTTGTTGATGTCACAACATCAGCGATGCCAACTGGATTTTGGTGCAAACCAGCTGCAACCAACCCAGCAATGTGGGCCATGTCAACCATCAAGTAGGCCCCAACTGCATCAGCAATTTCTCGGAATTTCTTAAAGTCGATTGTTCGTGAATAAGCAGATGCACCAGCCACAATCATCTGTGGCTTGACTTCCTTAGCTTGTACCATGATGGCATCATAATCCAAAGTTTCAGTCTCTGGATCTAAACCATAAGTTTCAGAATGGTAAACCTTACCAGAAAAACTTACCTTAGCTCCGTGAGTCAAGTGACCACCGGCATCCAAATCCATACCCAAAATTGTATCGCCTGGTTTCAAGAAGGCCATGTAGGCTGCAGCGTTTGCCTGTGAACCAGAATGTGGTTGCACGTTAGCATATTCTGCACCAAACAACTCCTTTAAACGATCAATCGCAGCTTGTTCAACAATATCAACATATTCCGTTCCACCGTAGTAACGCTTGTAGGGATATCCCTCCGCGTACTTATTCGTCAATACCGAACCTTGGGCAGCTCGCACGGCTTTTGAAGCAAAGTTTTCAGAAGCAATCAATTCGATTGTCCGGTTTTGCCGGGCACCTTCTTGTTGAATGGCTGAAAAAATCAATGGGTCTTGGTCAGTAAAATTCATGATTTAAGCTCTCCTGGGCATCTTCTTTCACTAAATCAAACAACAGTGGCTAGCCAGTCAGCTGATTAACTAGTGTAAAGTAATTATAGCAAAGATTGATTGCGCTAGTCTAGCATAAGTACGACTTTTATTAAAATTCATGCAAGTAATCGTTTAAATCGTTCGTGTTTAGCTTGTTCTCCAACCCAATCAACAGCTTTAGTCGGGCTTTTTGCCCATTAACGGCCGAAGCAAAGATGGCTCCAGCCTTCTCGAGCTGTACACCACCACCAAGGTAATCGTACACCGGTTCGGCAATCCCCTTAAAAGACCGCGAAACAATCACCACTGGGATCCCAGCATCCAAAAGCTTCAAAACGCCCAAGGCAGCGTCCTCACCCAAGTTTCCCGCTCCAAGCGCCTCAATCACGATGCCATCAATTCCTGAGTCAGCTAACAGGCTCAAAATATGGCCATCCATCCCAGCGTAGGCTTTCATAACCGGAATTCTTTTATCAACAACTTTAATTGGATAAGTTCGCTTATCTGGCAAATCATAAAAGAAGAGAATCTTGCGTTTATTCACCATGCCCATCGCCCCTGAAATCGGTGAAGCAAAGGTGGCAACGTTTGTTGCATGGGTTTTTGTCACGAAACGAGCAGCATGAATTTCGTCATTTAAAACAACCATGACACCCCGATTTTTAGACTGTTCATCGATGGCCACGCGTAAGGCTGATTGGAAATTATATAAACCATCGGATCCTAATTCGTTGGAGGAACGCATCGCACCAGTCATGACAATCGGCATTTCAAAGGAAAGCGTTCCGTCCAAAAAGAATGAAGTCTCTTCTAGAGTATCTGTTCCATGCGTAATCACTACCCCGTCAAAATCTTTTTGCGCATCTTTGAGGCGGTTATAGAGAGCCAACATATGAGTTGGTGTGATGTGTTCGGATGGCAAGTTAAAAATATTTTCAGTTGTGAGCTCCACTTCAGGTAAATCAAGATGAGCATCATTCAATGGGTTTTGTGCACCCTGTTCAACATCACCATCAACATCCTCATGCATGGCAATCGTCCCACCAGTATGTAAAACTAAAATTCTTTTCATGGCTTTCCCTTTCGAGCCTTAATGGCCAGCTGCCCTTCAAAAGCAGCCATTTTTTGAATGAAGACCTTTTCTTTTGGCTTCAACCCAACTTCTCGGTCATAAAGATAGTCAATCACCCGTTGAATACCGCGCTTAGTCATTAAAGATAAGGTTACCTTAGCAATCTTATTCATGTCAATTGCTGAAAATTGCCGTAAGTAATAGACAACCTTCTGATCTAAGTTTAAACGTTGGTCATCAAGGTCAAAATGTGACCGTTCAATGATACCGTTATATTTTTCAGAATAATCAAACACCCCCGTTACCGCTCCGGAAAGCGGGTCGGCCTGCCAATTAGGGGCCACACCAAAAGCAGGCAGCAACTGCAGTTCAAAAATATTGGTAATGACTTGGGGGTCTACCTGCTCATTGAGTTTGTCAAAACCAATCAACGTTTTTTCATACCATTCTAGTTCTGATTTTCCCTCCTCGAAGGCTAAATCCAAGAGTTTTACAATTAGTGCTGCATAGGCACTCACATTGATGTCCCCAACAACATTTTTATAGGGATGACTGTCTTGCACATCATTAATAAAGCCTAAACCCTGATTATTTTTTGGATAAGCGCCATCGAAAATGGCCCAAGAGTAAGCCTGGCAGGCAAAACCAATTTTTGAATTTGCCTTCTTAGCTCCTCGAGCCATCAAAGTCATTATCCCTTGTTCCTTCGTAAAAACTCGAACCAGTAAATCGTTATCTCGGTAAGGTCGTGTATACAAGACTAGACCTTCAATCAATGCCATCACGGTCCCCCCTTTTCCATAAAAAAACAACCATCAAGCTGATGGTTGTCTGCTCAGCTATTGTGGCTGGTAAGGCGACCTTAAAAATCATCCTTACGGTAGCCAAAGCTTTGCAAGGCCTGTGGTCGATCACGCCAACGTTCTTCAACCTTGACCCAGGTTTCCAAAAAGACCTTAGACCCGAGTAAACGTTCAATGTCTTTCCGTGCTCGTGTACCAATTTCCTTAATCATCCGCCCTTGCTTACCAATCACAATGTTCTTTTGACTGGCACGCTCAACGATAATTGAAGCTTGGATGCTAACCAAACCATCATCATCGGAAGAGATTTTATCAATGACAACCGCCACAGAATGTGGGACTTCTTGCTTGGTCAATTGCAAAACCTTCTCACGAATTAATTCAGAGATAACGAAGCGTTCGGGATGATCCGTTAACTGATCTGAATCGAAGTACTGGGGGCCTTCATCCAGATCGCTGATGACTGTTTCCAACAGCTCAGAAACATTGTCCCCCTCGGTTGCTGAAATCGGGAAGATTTCCTTCCAGACTGGTGCATCTTCTTGATAAGATTGGATGACTTCAAACAGTTCTTCCTTAGGCAACAAGTCGACTTTGTTGACCAGCAAGTAAATCGGTGTCTTCGTCACTTCCTTTAAACGGTCAATGATATAGTTATCACCCCCGCCTCGCTTTTGACTTGCATCAACAACAAACCAAATTGCATCTGCTTCATGTAAGGCTGAGAAAGCTGATTTGACCATGTAATCGCCCAAAGAATTTTGAGGCTTATGAACACCCGGTGTATCGATAAAAACCACCTGGGCATCGTTGGTAGTATAAATACCTTGGATCTTGTTTCGGGTAGTCTGCGCCTTATTGGACATGATGGCAATTTTTTCACCAACAATGCGATTCAATAAAGTCGACTTTCCAACGTTTGGTCGACCAATAATGGCCACGAAACCTGATTTAAATCCTGGATTTGTCATAAAGTAAGTTATCCTTTCAAACGGTGAACAAAACGAGAGAAGTCCGTTTCAATCCCGAAGTAATGCCAGATGTGTGGCTGGAAGATCAAAGCTAAGATAATCACCTCAGCACCAACAGCGACTAAAACCATTCCGGCCGAAACATCCTTCACCAGACCAGCTAAAGGATGGTATTTACGTTCAACCACCAGGTCGACAACAGCTTCCACCACTGTATTTAAGAACTCGCCATAAACAGCCAAAAAAACTGCAATCACGACCCAAAGCCATTCAGACCGGTTCAGACCTAAGTAGAGGCCAAGCACCAGAACAAAGAACGCAAAACTTAAATGGAAGCGCATATTTCGCTCGCGAATCACTACTAAGAAAATTCCTTTCAATGCATGATACATTGAAATTAAAAAATTCTCGTTCCGCCCAGACGGCGCCTTGGGATTGGTTTGTTCCGCCAATTCTTCCACAGCAGACTTAGGATGGAAATCAGCCTCTTCACTCTGACCGTGATTGTTATCGCGTAAGTCCGTAGTCATCTAAAATCTTCCTCTGCAAGTCAAACATCTCTTTTTCCTCGGCATCACCAAGCATGTGGTCATAACCGTTTAAGTGTAAGAAGCCATGAACCACTAGAAAACCAAGTTCACGTTCAAAAGAGTGACCAAGGTATTCCGCCTGGCTGTCAATAATATCAACGGAGACCAAAATATCCCCAATATTTTTAGCGATATCGGCGGCCATTTCTTTATCAAGCAAGACAGGGCTATCCTCGCCATCTTCTTCAATGGCAAAAGAAATGACGTCCGTTGGCTTATCCTTGCCACGATAGTCGCGGTTATAGGCCTGGATGGCATCGTTATTCATAAAGGTCACTGACATCTCAGTGTTGTCTGGTAATTCTAGATAGGCACCAGCATAATTTAAAACAGATTGGACAAGGTCTTGGTGAAACTGTGTTACACCATCGCTCGTCTGATCAATTAATGCTAAATCCATTAGTTATTGGCTTCTTTCTGTGCGTTTTTTAGTTCTGCTAGTCGGGCATCTGCATCCTCATAAGCGGAAACAATCAGACCAACAACTGGATGACGAACAACGTCACCACTTTCAAAGTTAATAAAGGCGATGCGGTTGACATCGCGAAGAATCCGACGGGCAGCAACCAGCCCAGATCGAACACCATGCGGTAAGTCAATCTGAGAGGGGTCCCCGTTAACAACCATCTTAGAGCCAAAGCCCAAGCGTGTTAAAATCATCTTCATTTGGGCATTTGTCGTATTTTGAGCCTCATCGACAATAATAAAGGCATCATCAAGGGTGCGACCACGCATATAGGCGAGTGGCGCAATTTCTAGGACACCCCGTTCAATTAGGCGAGCAACATGGTCTGCTCCGACTAAAGAATTCATGGCATCATAAATCGGGCGCATATAAGGGTCAACCTTTTCCTTTAAATCACCCGGTAAGAACCCAAGTGATTCACCAGCCTCGACCGCAGGACGAGTAATGACAATTCGCTCAACATCACCCTTCTTTAAGGCCGAGATGGCCATGGCAACGGCCAAGAAAGTTTTTCCTGTTCCAGCTGGTCCAATCCCAAAAGTTAAATCATTTTTGCGAATCGCTTGAACATATTGGCGCTGACCATAGTTTTTAACCCGGACTGCACGGCCCTTGTTATCGCGGATAATACTTTCACTATACAAATCTGCAAAGTAATCCAGCGTTCCCCGCTTGGCCATCGTCATCGCAGAGATAACGTCAGCAGGACCAACGGAGATTTGTTTCTTAATTAATTGTGTCAGTGCTTCCAAAACGGCAAGTGCCAAAGAAGCTTGGTTCGAATCGCCTTGGACAGCTACCTGATTGCCACGAACGAGCATTTTAACGGCCAGGCCTTCTTCTATTAAAACCAAAAGTTGATCCTTTGGACCCGTTAATTTGGTCTGCTGTTCAATGTTTTCAAAAGTGAATAGTTTCTCAGTTTGCGTTGTCAAAAATTCCGCACCTCATTTAGTTGAACTTACCCTATTTTAACACAATTTAGAACAAAAAAAGCCCGACAAAATCGGACTTTTTCAGTAAACTTATTAGATTGTTTCAACAGAAACGTTGTTCGTTGACTTAGCCATGTCAATTGGGGCAACAGTCACAACAACAATCTTGTCACCAGCAGTTGCCAATCCTTGAGCTTGGGCTTCTTCTTTGGCCTTAGCAACCAAGTCATCAACAGTCTTTGGTGTGTCAACCAAAACAGGCAAGATTCCGTTGTTCAAAGTCAATCCACGTTGAACACGTTCTGACTTTGTCATTGCAATGGTCATGACAGCAGGACGGTGCTTTGAAACCATTCGTGCAGCGTAACCAGTTTCAGTCAAAACAACGACGGCCTTAGCTTCAACTGAATCTGACAAGCGAGCTGCTGCTGAAGCAACTGATTCAACATCATCATCACCGTAGAAAGTATCAGCATGACGGCTGTACAATGACAAAGCTGATTCAGCCTTTTCATCAAGAGCGGCCATCATAGCAACAGCTTCAACTGGGTAATCACCGTTAGCTGATTCACCAGAAAGCATTGTTGCATCAGTACCATCAAAGACAGCGTTGGCAACATCGGAAGCTTCGGCACGTGTAGGACGTGGGTTTTCTTCCATTGAGTCAAGCATTTGAGTAGCAGTAATAACTGGCAA
Source organism: Fructobacillus americanaquae (assembly GCF_024029775.1). GTDB lineage: Bacteria > Bacillota > Bacilli > Lactobacillales > Lactobacillaceae > Fructobacillus > Fructobacillus americanaquae. Next base: position 87,246 of record NZ_CP097122.1, on the reverse strand, counting down.
TCCCAAAACGTTCATCTTGTCAATCATTTCCTTTTGAATCAAAGGCACGTTTTCGGCAGGGATTTCAACACCCATGTCTCCACGTGGAACCATCAAACCATCAGAAACTTCCAAGATAGCATCTAAGTTATCGATACCTTCTTGTGATTCAATCTTAGGGATGATTTGAACGTGTTCCATGTTCTTTTCCTTCAACAAGGCACGGATATCCAAAACATCTTCAGGCTTACGAACGAATGAAGCAGCGATATAGTTAATTTCGTGGTCCAAACCAAAACGAATGTCATCAGCATCCTTTTCAGTGATACCAGGCAAGTTGATTGAAACACCAGGAGCGTTCACACCCTTACGTGATCCCAACAAACCATTGTTTTCAGCCTTAACAACCAATTCCTTGTTTGCTTCGTCCTTTTCAGTGACAGTAGTAGCTAACAAACCATCATCAAAGAGCACTTGTCCGCCAACCTTAACGTCGTCAAACAATCCAGGATAAGTAACTGCAATCTTTTCCTTTGTACCTTCGATGCTGTCGTCCATTGAGATACGGAATACATCGCCAGTTGAGAATTGAATCTTACCATCAGCTTGCTTAGTAGTCCGGATTTCGGCACCCTTTGTATCAAGCAAACGACCAACAGTCTTACCAGTAATCTTTTCGGCTTCTGCAACGGCTTGCATACGGCCCAAATGTTCTTCGTGATCACCGTGTGAGAAGTTGAAACGGAATACGTTCGCACCTGCTTCGATTAACTTCACAATTGTGTCTACATCAGTTGATGATGGACCAAGTGTTGAGACGATCTTCGTCTTTTTCATGGGTAAATAGCTCCTTTGATATCTTGGTGAGTTGCCTACAAACAACTTCCTTTTCATATTGTAATACACTCTATAACCAATTCACAAGACACAATTTAGTCTTTTTGTCGGAAAACGACATTTTTACTAGATAGAACCTGTTCTAATGCCTGCTTTAACTGGTCTGAACCAGCTAAATTGTAAGATTGTGGTAACATTCGCCTTATCTTTGTCTTCGGCCAATACAAGATAACCGGGTAGTCACCAGGATTTTGTTGCATAACCTGCCAAAGCTGATTTTTAATCGGCTCTTGATCATGGTCTTCATCCAGACGCAAAAACCATGTACCTGACTGAGCAGTCTTTCTTGTTGGTGCTGTTTGCTGATGAACCGGATGTTTTTTGTCCAAATCAGCTTGAAAATTTTGACTTTGGCTGGCATCCACTGCGTCAACGAAATTGCCAATAACAGAGATCCCCTGGCGGACTTCTGTGTTGCCGCCTACCTGAACTAAGCGTCCAACCTTTAAGACCGCTTTGACCTTGTCATAAATTTTGGGGAAGATGGTGACATCGACGCTGCCGGTCATGTCCGTTAAATTAACAAAGGCCATATCGTCCCCCCGTTTCGTCTGGATAATTTTGACGTTTTTAACGAGGCCTAAAACTTTGACACGCTGTCCAGCAACTAAATTGACCATGGCCGTCACGGTTCCTCGGTCGTAATCGGCTTGAAAAGCCTCAGTTGGATGGCCCGATAAGTTAAAGCCAAGGGCCTCTTTTTCCGTTTGCAATCGCTCTACTAACGGTAAATCAGCCAATTTCTTGATTTTCGTCTCTGACAAAACTAAGTCACCAAAACTAGCCGCATTAATCAAGTCCGGCAAATTGGCTAAGAGTTCCGCCCGGTTATAGCCAAAATGGTCAAGTGCCCCTGCATAGGCAAGCTGATTTAAAAACTTTTCATCGCGGAATTTCTCAGGCAAAGCCTTGATCAGGTCTTGCAAACTAGCAAAGCGACCAATCTGACTGCGACTATCCAATAAGGTTGTCACAAAGGCCGTTTGCAAGCCATTAATATTGCCCAAGCCCATAACCAGAGCGCCAGCTTGGATAGACCAATCCCTAGTGGAGGTATTAACATCTGGCGGCAAAACCTTCAAACCGAGTTGCTTGACCTCGGCCAAATAGGCTTGCGCCTTCTCGGCACCGCCTTGGTGGGCATTCAAAATTGCTGTATAAAAGGCCAATGGGTAATGGGCCTTCATGTAGGCCAGCTGGAACGATAGTTGACTATAAGCTACTGCATGCGACTTATTAAAACCATAATTAGCAAACTGATCGATATAAGCGAACAGTTTTTCTGCTTCGTCAAGACGGTGCCCCTTTTGCTGTGCTCCAGTTATAAAAGCAGTTTTGACCGCTGCCATCTGCTCAAGCTTTTTCTTGGACATCGCCGAACGAAGAAAATCCGCCTGGGCCAATGAGAAGCCAGCATAGGCAGCAGCCACCTGCATGACCTGCTCCTGATAAACTAAGATACCGTAGGTTGGGGCCAAGATTTGGTCAACGACAGGATCAATCGTCGGCACGGGTTCTTGTTTCAAGCGTCGTTTAATAAAGGGGTCGATGTGTTGGCTAGGACCTGGTCGATAAAGGGCCGTGGCCGCCACAATCAAATGAAAATCATCCACTTCCAGTCGCTTTAGGACATTTTTCATACCAGCCGACTCAAACTGGAAAATGCCTGTTGTATTGCCATTGGCAAAAAGTTGCAAGGTTTCTTTGTCCTGAAAATCAATTTTTTTAATATCAAAATCAGCTGGCAGATCGTCTTGAGCCAAGGCAATCGTTTGCGCCAAAATTTTCAAGTTCGTCAGGCCCAAAATATCAATTTTTAATAGGCCAAGTTCTTCAACTGGCCCCTTCTCAACTTGAGTTAAGAGATAGCCATCATTGCCAACTTGAACCGGCAACGTGGCCACTAATGGTTGGTCTGAAAGGACGACGCCGGCAGCATGGGTTGAATAATTTCGCGGTAAGTTTTCAATTGCCAAAGCCGTTTTTAGCAGCAGTTGACCAAAGTCCAAGTCATAAATCGCCTGTTTAAGCTTTTGGTCAGGCGCCGTCCAGGCTTCTTTCAGAGGCACCTTACGACCATTTTTACCAGCCGGTACGCCCTCTGAAAGCCGTTTTTGTGCCTTGGCATCAAGGCCGAAAACACGGGCTGTATCGCGCAATGCCTGCTTAGCTGCCAAAGTACCAAAAGTAATAATCTGTGCGAAAGATTCCTGACCGTACTTATCATGAAGGTAAGCAAGAATTTCATCACGACGGTCATCTGGCCAATCAATATCAATATCGGGCATCGATGCTCGGTCAGGATTTAAAAACCGTTCGAATAGCAATCCTTCGTCTAAGGGATCAACATTGGTAATCCCTAATGTATAAGCAACCAAGGACCCCGCAGCGGATCCACGACCGGAACCAGTTTGGACATGGTGGTCTCTGGCGTACTTAACAATGTCCCAAACTATCAAGAAATAATCAGCAAAGCCAAGCCCCACGATGACGGTCAACTCGTGGTTCAGCCGGTCCTGATAGTCTTGAAAGGATTCCTCATGGCCCGTTAGCCGACGCTTTAAGCCCGCATTGGCCAATTGGGTCAGATATGTTTTCGAATCCAACCCAGAATCCTGTTGAAAAACAGGTAGGGCTGGTGACTTGAACGCCAAATCAACGTTCGCCTCACCAATCAGGGCCTCGTTGTTCTGATAAGCACCACGTAAAGCCGCATTTTTTTGATACAATTCAGCAATTTCCGCCTGTGACCTGAGGTAATAGGCCCCTTTTTCACGGGCTAAAAGGTCCAAGTCTTCTAACTGAGTTCCCTGATTAATGGCTCGCAAAACTTGAGCAAAAAAAACATCTTCCTCGTTTAAATAATCGACTTGGTCCCAAGCGATTAAGCGCACTTGATGGGCCATGGCATAAGCGACTAAGAGGTCTTGGTGGTGAACCGACATTAATGGATTAATGCCTAAGTAAAAATCAGCTCCACCAACCTTGTCAGTTAACTGATCCAGGTAATTTTTAACCGCCGAATCTTCGACAACAATTAACTGCCCCAATTCTGATTTTGGCGACAAAGTCAAAGAAAGCCCATCGAGGTGACCCGTCAAGTCAGTCAATTGAAGCGCCTGATCAGGATTTGCCATCTTTTTAGAAGACAAATAAACCAAGTTTTGATAACCAACCTGATTTTTAGCGGTCAGTAAAACCGGGAAAGCTGTGGCCACATTCACCAAGCCATTAACCTGCAAGACCAGCGAAAAAACTGGTTTAATACCGGCTTTTCTGGCCGCTTTGTAAAAGGCAACCACGCTATAAAGCACGTTTTCTTCTGCCAAAGAGACCGCTTGATAGCCCCGGTCCTTGGCCACTTGAATAATTTGCTCTACCGAATTAGGACTTTGCAAAAGCGAATAAGCGCTTTTTTGTTGTAATGGTGCGTACATAAAGTCCTCCTTGACGGCGTCACTAGTCTAAAAACATTATACCGAAAATTTGTTTGCCTAGCTGAAAAATTCCAAGAACATCGCCCGCCCCTTTTTAGCTGCTTGGCCTTTTTAACCAACACTTATCTGAAATTGTTGTCCTTAAATCAAACAAATTCTCTTGCGAATTTATCAGAGGGGCGTATCATAGTGGGTAAATCATAAAGGAAGTGGAAACATGCGCTATATTACCGCCGCCTTCTGGTGTGCACTGTTTGGTGAAGTTCTTGGTTACTTGGTCGGACAAATGACCGGCGTAACTTTCAATCCAGGTGTGACAGCTCTCGTAACGATTATCGTTGGTGAAGCTGCCCTCGTTTTGGTACCTGCCTTGTCAGATTCTCCAAATGTAGAAAAGGCAGACAACCAAGCCTAAAACACCAACAGTTTACTTTAAAAAAGACTAGGAAAAAATCCTAGTCTTTTTTATTGCCATTAATTTTAATTAATCAAGTTAAGCCAGTCTGCTTACTTTGACTCTGCCGCCTTTGTCAAAATCCCTAACAAAACATCAGTTGCCTGTTCCATCACCTGTTTTGACACGAATTCATAACGACCGTGCATGTTTTCACCACCGGCAAAAAGATTTGGCGTTGGCAGACCTAAGAACGTAATCTTTGATCCATCCGTACCACCTCGAGCCGGTTGTGTATCCGGTGTGATGCCCAAATCCATCATGGCTTGATCGGCATATTGAACAACTTCTTGGTGATCCTTCAAGACATCACCCATGTTGTAGTATTGATCTTTTAGGGTCAAAGCTACTCGGTCTTTTTGCAAATCCCGATTTAATTGGTCGACGCTTTGGACCAGCGTTTGCTTGCGGCTTTCAAACTTTTCCCGATCGTGATCCCGAATAATGTAAGTTAACGTAGCTTTCTCTGGCGTTCCTGCCATATCAATCAAATGATAAAAACCTTCACGACCCTCTGTCTTTTCGGGACGGTCATGCTCAGGCAACGCATTATGAAAATCAATCCCGACTTGAATGGCATTAACCATTGCCCCCTTGGCAGTACCAGGATGAACGTTTTGACCGGTGATCACAATCTCGGCCTGCGCAGCATTGAAGGTTTCCCACTCCAATTCGCCCAACGGACCGCCATCAACGGTGTAGGCAAAATCAGCATCAAAGGCAGCAACATCAAAATGATTAGCGCCGATACCAATTTCTTCATCCGGACCAAAAGCAAAGCGAACTGGACCATGCTTTACTTCTGGGTGGGCCAACAAATATTCTGCCAAAGCAATGATTTCAGCCACACCAGACTTGTCATCAGAACCTAGTAAGGTGGTCCCGTCCGTCGTAATCAAATCATGTCCTTGATAGTTCTTGAGATGTGGGAACACTTCTGGGTCCAACTTGTAGCCAGACGTCCCCAACTCCAAAACGGAATGTCCGTCGTAGTGATCAACTTCTTGTGGGTTGACATGCTCACTTTCAAAATCAGCCGTATCCACATGGGAAATAAAGCCGATCTTTGTTCCCCGTCCGTTTGGTAAATTCGAAGGCAATTCAGCAAAAAGATAGCCATCCTTCATCGTGCGGACGTTTTCCAAGCCTATTTCCTTTAATTCAACGGCCAAATCCTTTAAAAACTGAACTTCTTTTGGCGATGATGGAATCGTCTGACTCTCTTCATCAGACCGCGTATCAACTTTGACATAGCGTAAGAAACGAGACACTAACTGTGGGTACTTCTCAGACATGCAAAACCTCCTGCTTGCAAACAGACCTAAAAATAGGTATAGGGATCAGTATTTATCTGACTAGCCGTGACCGGTAATTGTCCATCAAACCACTCTTGCACTTTTTGAGCCATCGGTTCTTTGGCCAAGGCTTCCATATGGTGGTCGGGGTCTAACACGGCAAAATCAGCGGCCAATACATCATGACCAACATGGTAGTACAAATCAGCAGTTAAGTAAAGGTCAGCGCCAGCTTCTTGCGCCTTTTGCCAATACTTACCACCATCACCACCTAGAATGGCAACCCGGTTCACAATTTTAGTCGCATCATTGGTAATCAGACGCACAGCAGCGACCTGGCAAACAGTCTTCACCTGTTTCGCAAAGTCAGCCATGGTCAAGGCAGTCTTCAACTCACCAATCCGCCCCATCCCGGGCTTGCCCTCATCACTTGGCAGAAGTGGCACCTGATTTTCAATCCCAAATGCCTGGCATAACCAATCATTCAAACCACCAATGGCAGCATCCAAGTTAGTATGAGAGGCATAAATCACAATGTTATTTTTAATTGCGAGTGCATACATGGCATTTTGTGGGTCCGACAAATCGAGGTTTTTAGCAGGCCGAAACATGGCTTCGTGATGAGCCCAGATAAAATCAGCCCCTAAATCAATGGCCTCCTGGACAACTTCCGGCCGTACATCCAGGGTCGTCAAGACACGGTGAATTGGTTGGTCCGGCTGGCCAATCTGTAACCCAGTTGGATCGCCCGGTTCAGCCCACGACTTTGGTGCAAAGGCCTCAATTTGTTCAATTAATTCACTTGCTTTGACCATTAAAAACCTCCTGGTTGATAAAATTGAGCTTTTTTTGTAAGTTTACATACTTTTCACTGCCTGTCTGTTGTGCGTTTTCTAATCGTGACAAAACCTCAGCCGCTCGACTGCGTTCTTGCTTCCACTTGGCCAAGAAAACTGGACTTTTTGCTTGCAGGAGCTTTGGACCAAAGGTCCAGTCGGCACGGGTCAGCTCCTGTTGACCGGGAACGGCCACAATGATTTCATAACGGTGGTGTCCCTCTTGCACAATTTCTTCTTGATCAATTCGATAACTGTTTTTACTTAGCCACAAACGAACCGCCGCCTGATCAGTATTCGGCTGTAAAATTAATTGGTTAAACGGCCCCTTATCTTGGCCAGCAGTCAAAATCTTCTCAATCAGCAAACCACCCATTCCGGCAATTACAACGGTTTCGATTCGATCAGCGGGTTCAATCGCTGCTAGTCCGTCCGCTAACCGACAAGTTACTTGGTCAGACAAACCATAATGGGCCACCGTATGAATAGCATTCTCGAGAGGACCCTGCGCAACCTCACCCACCAAGGCAAATTCGCTCTTCTTTTCCAGTAACAGGGCTGCCGCTAAATAGGCATGGTCTGACCCAATATCGGCAACACGTGCCTGGTCATTCACCAAATCTTTCACTGCGGCTAACCGCGGGCTCAGTTTAATTGCTGTCATAAGCAATTCCTTTCTCAATTAAAAAATTACTGCTTGTGCCAGTGCCAAGCTAACGAGCAAAAAGGAGCCACAAAATTTTTGCGCCCCATAAAAAATCATGATAAAAGCTTTTTCACCGGTTCAAAAGTGCACCGGTGAATCGGTGATGGGCCTAAAGCCACTAAACCTGAGAGGTGCTTAGCTGTGCCGTAACCGGCATTATGAGCAAAATCATAACCGGGATATTCTCGGTCATAGTCAGCCATCATTTGGTCACGTGTGACCTTGGCCAAAATACTGGCTGCACCGATCGAGTTAGAACGAGCATCCCCCTTAATCAGCGATTGCTGTGGCAAATCTGTATCAATCGTCATGGCATCAACTAATAAATAGTCGGCCATGGGCTGCAACTGTTCCACTGCTTCCTTCATCGCTAGCCGGCTGGCTTGATAGATATTCACCTCATCAATCACTTGCGCACTAACCACGCCAATCCCATAAGCAACGGCCTCGTCCTTAATCGCCTGAACATATTCCAAACGGTGTTTTTCACTCACCTGCTTTGAGTCAATGACGCCGTATTGATCAAAATTCTGTGGCAAGATTACTGCCGCAGCAACAACAGGTCCCGCCAAGGGTCCCCGACCAACCTCATCAACACCGGCAATGTTTTGATAACCAGCTGTCCAAAGTGGTTCTTCCAAAGAAAAGCGCGACAAAAAGGCCGCCTTTTGCTCGGCTAATTTTTCCTGCCGTCGATCAAAAGCTGCTAAAGCAGCCTTGACGCCTTGACGGTCATCTAGCCGCCAGGCAGCTAAGCGCCAGTCATCCGAGGCAGCTGTTTTTAAAGCCGTTTTAATGCTTACAATCGTTTCAGCCATGAATTAAATCCAGGGTATACGTACCCAACTTTCCTTGACGAAGATCATTTAAAACGCGTATAGCCGCCTTATCATAATCGTCCTTAAAACCCAGCTTAGCCGTAATGGCTAAGAGAATATCCACATCAGACAGCATCGTAAAGGCGTCATCCGCCAGGTGATAACGCTCAATAATAGCTTGCGGACGATAATCCCGGAAAAAAGCAATCAGAGACAACACCGCATCATCCTTGGCAAAGAGTGTATCCTTTACCGCTCCGCTCAAGGCCAAGCGAAGACCGATTTGCTGGTCTTCAAATTTAGGCCACAAGACACCTGGTGAATCCAAAATTTCCAACCCTGCTGGCGTCTTTAGCCAAGCAATCTTCTTCGTCACCCCAGGCTTGTTGGCTGTCGGTGCCACATTCTTTTGGACAAGGTGATTGAGCAGGGTTGACTTACCAACGTTGGGAATCCCAGCGAGCATTGCTCGAATGGGGCGATTCTCAATTCCACGCTTCTCTTGGGCCTTGATTTTATCGGCCAAAACAGCTTTGGCCGCCTTTGTCATCGTCTGAGGTGTCTTTGGACTTCTCGTATCCAAGACGACTACACTTAGCCCTTCTTTTTCAAAGCGTTCTTTCCAAGCTTTGGTCTGCTTGGGGTCGGCTAAATCAGCCTTGGTTAAAACCAGCAGTCTTGGCTTATCACCAATCAATTTATCCACTTCTGGATTACGTGATGACGCTGGTAAGCGGGCATCAACCAGTTCAAAAACAATGTCTACCAAGTTTAAGTTTTCGCGCATCAGGCGAAAGGCCTTGGCCATATGACCAGGATACCATTGTATTAATTGTCCCATGGACTTTCCTTCCTGTCTTTTTCTTACCGCGATGCTTGGTACTCTGACCAAGCCTCATCAAAAATAGTCATCGACATTAAATAACTCGCTGAACCCTCCAAGTAATTCGAAAGTTCATCAAAATCGGTCGACTGTTTTGGAAAGCTTTGGTCCAAAAAGGCATTGTTGGCAAATTGTTGAATTTCGGTTGCTGCAACCGAATTGCGGTTGGTCATCAACCAACCATAAAAAGTTCGTGACTTACTGGGCACTAGTATCTACCTCTGAAAATTTAAAAATTCCATTCTGGACATCAATTTGCTTAGCTTGGTAAGCTGTTTGACCATCCTGTGTTAACTGCGACAAATCCAACGTGATTTGCCCCTGACTTGGCTGAATCGCCACACCGGCTGGTGCCATATTTTGCTTAAGTAGGTAGCCAAGGGCAGCCTTGGCAGGAACATCCAGCGAATGAACCTTCGCCTTGTTAACAGTTAAAACAACGTTGCCAGCACTGGTAACCTTGGGTGTCATCGTTAATTGGCCCTTCAAACTCGAACTCGTGCTGGTTGCTACAATGTTCTTTCCATCAAGGTTAACCTGATAATGACTATTTTGCAATTGGGACTGAATCATCTCATTGACTTCGTCTTTAGTGAATGACTTAGTTGCCAATACCTTCTTGGTACCAGTCGCTTGGTCACTATCTGCTTTCTTGGTGCTAACCGTTGGACCTGCTTGGTTGGCCAGGTTCATATAGGCAAGACCCGCCCCCGCACCTAAAACAACCACAATCCCAGCAATTGTTAAAATGACGACCTTACCCTTTTTCACTTAATATCAACTCTTTCTTTATTCTGCTTCAAAGAGAATGGCCAAAGCTCCCATCCCCGTATGTGTCGAGATAATTGGTGTTGCCACTGACAAGAGAATGTCAATGTCTGGCCAAATGGCATTTAAGCGTTGAACCATTTCTTCGGCCTCATCCTTGATGCCGGTATAGGTTACTCCAATCGCCTTCATCTGCTGGTAGCCCTTCATTTGCTCAATCACGCTTTCATTGAAGGCTTTAATGGTCTTTAAGCCGCGCCCTTTCACAACAACATCCACTTTGCCTTCCGCATCGACCTTGGCACCAACCTTAATATTCAGCAGATTACCAATCAAGCCCTGTGTCTTTGATAAGCGACCACCAGCAACCATGTTATCGAGTGAGCGGAATGACAAAAAAATGTAAGTTTGGTCCCTGGCAGTTTCTGCAACCTGTAAAACTTCTTCTAAGCTTTGACCAGCTTTCGCTGCTTTCGCTGCTGCCAAGATTACAAACGCCTCAGACCGGTCAGCGCTCAACGTATCGAATGCATGGACATCAGCTTTTGTTAAGGCATTTGCCTGAGCGGCCGCATTTACTGTACCAGATAAACCAGATGACAGGTGCAAAGATAAGACCGTTGCTTCCGGATCTTCTTGATAGCACTGATCGTAAACTTCTTTAAAGGCCCCAATCGATGGCTGTGAAGTCTGTGGCAACTGATTGCTTTCTTGCATTTTTTCCAAGAATTCTTCAGCTGAAATGGTCACCCCGTCTTGATAAATGGTGCCATCAATCTGAACAGTCAATGGGACAACCTTGATGTGATACTGGTCAATTTCTGCCTGAGTTAACTTAGCAGCTGAATCCGTTACAATCTGTACTTTAGCCATAGAATCGTCTCCTACTTACTTCCGTTTATATGTTAAAAAGGTTAATTGATAGTCGCCATCGACGGCCTCTTGTTGCTTTGTTAACCTGAATTGATTCAAATCAACTGGATCGACAAAAGTGTCCCCTCCAAAGTCTCCCTTGACCTTCGTGACAATCAAATCAGTCGCCATTGGCATCAGCGCTGCAAAGACTTGAGCACCACCAGCAACCGTCACGACGTGCCCTTGGCTGGTTTCATCATCAATCAAAGCTTGCAAATCAACAAGGGAATGAACAACAACGACCTCCTTAAAGCCGGGGTCAAAATCACTTTTTCGAGTTAAAACAACCGTTTGACGTTGTGGCAAAGGACGGCCAATGGCTGACCAAGTTGCACGGCCCATCACCATGGTCGACCCGACCGTTTCTTTTTTAAAGTGTTGTAAGTCTGATGGGATGGACCAAGGTAAATCCCCATCCTTACCAATTGCGTGGCGGTCATCCTCCGCCCAAACCATTTTAACTGTTGCCATCTGTCTACTCCTTCACCAGGGTGGTTAAGGCCTCTTTGGTATTGTTCACCTGCCCTAAGACCACAGCCCGTTCCATTTTCTTTAACGCCGCGCCTAAATCAGGACCCGGTTTTGCCAAACCAGCAGCAATCAAGTCTCCACCACTTAAGGCCAGGTCTTTCATTGAATAAATCGCCAGGCTATCATAGTTTTTTTGAATGTTGTCCGTCACGCCTTTGTCAATTCCCATGATTGTCAGCGTTTCCAGTAACGTTTCCACGTGGGCATTGTGCTCATAAATCGCCCACCGGTCAATCTGGTTGACATCAGCTAACAGTGGTCCAACCGCCATCACGGCCTGCATCACTTCTTTCGATAGCTTCCACTGCCGTAACTGCGCTTGCAGGGTGGGCCCATCAAAGCCCTGTTGCCCCAGGTACAAAGCCCAGACAACTTGTTGACTTTGCGGTTGTTTTCTTTCCAGCTGCGTAGCCACCTTGAAAACGTTGGCTTCCGTCATCAACCCAGTTTTTCCTGGTAGGTAAGGCAAAAGTCCAGCTTCAACTAAGACTTGCAAAGCTACACCAGCAGCCTGCCCTTGCAACATCTTTTCAAATTCGACTCGAATACGCTCAACGGCGATTTTAGCTAAATTAGGTCCTAGTTCCACCAGGGCGGCTAAAGTCTGGCCTTCAATTTGAAAATCTAATTGCGCAGCAAAACGCAGGGCACGCATCATTCGCAAAGCGTCCTCTGTAAAGCGTTCTTTTGCTAAACCAACTGCCCTGATTTGTCGGTTAGACAAATCATTCAGGCCGTCAAAATAATCAATGACTTGACCATCTTCATCGAGGGCAAAGGCATTAATGGTAAAGTCTCGGCGTTTCAAGTCCTCACTCAATGACCGTACAAACGTTACTTGGTCAGGTCGACGAAAGTCCGTATAAGTAGACTCCGTCCGAAAAGTCGTAATTTCATATCCCTCACCGTGGTCCAAGACCATAACAGTGCCATGTTGGATACCAGTATCAACCGTTTTTTTAAATATTTTTTTAATTTCTTCTGGGTAGGCAGAAGAAGCAATATCAACGTCGTGAATTGGTTTTCCTAAGATAATGTCACGAACACAACCGCCAACAAAATAAGCTTGAAAGCCGGCTTGGTTAATCTGTTTTAGAATCGGCTTGGCAGCCGTCAATTCACTTGGTAACAGTTCAAGCTTCATCGCCACCTCCTTCTAATCATTTACTATTCATCTAATCTTAGCAAGATTTCACCTTGAATGCACGAAACAAAGGGATTTCCATTCATTTTTTAATCAAGCGATAAATCAGCCAAGCGGTCGGCTAATTCAAAGTTGTCGGGATTTAAATCAACAGCCTTTTCTAAGGCAGTTAATTCTTCTTTTCGTCGACCAACCTCGTGATACCAGTCAGCAAGGTCGTGCCAAAAATCAGGATCCGCCGGGTAATCAACCTGTGCGGCCTGCCATTGTTCTTCTGCCTTTTCTTCTTCTTCCTTGGCATGGTAAGCGCGTGCTAAGTCCCAACTAAAGCGGGGGTCAACCAAATCCAACTCTTGAGCTGCACCAATTGTTTCGATGACGGCATCATAGTTGTGACGGGCTAGATAGAGGTCAGCTAAAGCACTATAAGTTGCTAAGTCTTGGTCATCAAGGCCAAGTGCCTGATTGAAATCAGCTTGGGCTTGGTCATACTGACCCAATTTAAAGGCCAAGAGTCCAGCTTGGCGATACAAGACCGGGTTCGTTTGATCATAGGACAGCCCCAAGCGATAAGTCTTTTCCGCCTGGTCAAGATCGTTAATCCGTTCATACAATTGCCCAAGCAGTGGGTAAACGGAAGTGTACTGAGGGTCTGCCGCCAAAATATCTTCAAAGAGTGGTAAGGCGTCCTCATCCGCTTTTTTCTCGACATACAAAAAGGCCAGTTGAAACTTAGTATCAATCGTCATGTCAATGGGTTTAATCTGTTCAAGATAAGCAATCGCGTTATCAACATTTCCAATGGCTGCGTAGGCCGTCCCAATTCGCGCAGCCATGTCAACCTTGGCAATCCGTCGTTGACCGGCTAACAAGAGTTGACGGTAACCACGAATGGCCTGATGGTACTGGCCAGTCGTAAAGTAAAATTCAGCCAAGGCAAAGGTCACGACCGGTTCGTTTGGTGCCAACTGTGACGCCTGCTCCAAGGCATGTTCGGCTGATTCACTGAGGCCCTCAGATTGGTACAAGTCTGCCTTAACCAACAAGGCCTGCAAATAGGCTGGTGAATCTTTTGGGATTTGAGCTAGGTAGTCCTGAGACAAATCCAAGTCGTTTTCTTCAATCGCTAATTCCGCCAAAGCCGTCTTCAAGTCGCCCTCATCTGGGTACTTGGCTAATAGGTGTAAGTAGGCTTGCTTGGACTCCTCGACAAAGCCAATGGCATAAAGGTCTTCAGCTAATGAATAGACCAAGTCATCGTCATCTTCGGCTAGTGATTTTTGAAAGGCTTTCTGGGCTTGGTCCATTTGTCCCAAGCGAATAGCAGCCATCATTTCTTCTGCATAATTTGTCAATTTTTAATCGCCTTTCCAAACGCTTTTTGCGTGATTGCTCTTTTCTATTTTACTAAATCAGCCTTTGAAACACAAAAAACCTTCTTTGTAAAGTAATAGCAATACTCAAATAGACCAATTTATGTTATTATTGTTTGGAGCTTTTTTCATAAGCAATTTCTGGGAACTAGATAAATTCTAAAAGGAGGTCTTCAGGATGTACTCATTAACAAAAAAGCGTTGGCAAGCAATTCACAATCGAGATGCGGAATATAACGGTAGCTTTATCTACGGTGTCACAACCGATAAGCGGGTTTGTTGTCCCTCATGTATTCACGGTAGTGACACCCACCCTGAAGATATTCAGATTTTTAAAACAAATGACGAGGCCCTGTTCGAAGGCTTCCAACCTTGCTCTGATTGTCAGCCCTTTGGTGAACTATCCGATAAGGCTGATTTAGTCTTCCGGGTGAAAGGTGTTCTTTCAGCCAATTATAAAAATCGAATCACACTCGAATCCTTGAGTGAAGACTTTTCTGTCTCATCCGGCATTCTTCACCGGGCCTTTATGACTGTCGCTAAAGAAAGCCCACAAAGTTATCTATTACGAGTGCGGATGTTTCATGCCAAGAAACTACTCAAGGATGGCAAAGACTCAGTGGCCCTTGTAGGCCTTAAGGTTGGCATCCCTAACCTCTCATATTTCAATACCGTCTTCAAGCAGGAAGTTGGCGTAACGGCCGTTCAATACCGCAAGCAAAACAAATAAACTTGCCAATCCACGTTCATTAAGTTACAGTAGACAGCGAAACCAACTTTCGCTTTTTTTGTACAAGGAGGAACTAGATGTTTAACGATTTGAACAAAAAAGTTGCCGTTATTACCGGTGGCTCTAAGGGTATTGGTAACGCAATTGCGTTGCGCTTTGCTCAAGAAAAGATGAACGTTGTCATTAATTACCATTCCGACGAAGCCGGGGCTCAAGCAGCCGTCGACGAGATTCGAAAAAATGGTGGCGATGCTGTTGCTATCAAGGCCGACGTTTCAACTGAAACCGGCGTCAAAGCCCTTTTACAGGCCGCGATTGATAACTTTGGTGGTTTAGATGTTTGGGTCAATAATGCCGGAATGGAAATTCAAACACCAACTCACCAGATTACACTTGAGGAGTGGAATAAAGTCATTGGCATTAATATGACCGGTGTTTTCCTTGGGGCAAAAGAAGCCCTGAACTACTGGTTAGATAATGACCGAACTGGCAACATCATCAACATGTCTTCCGTCCACCAGCAAATCCCTTGGCCGACCTTTGCTTCTTATGCAACTGCTAAGGGTGGGGTTAAGCTCTTTACCGAAACAATTGCCATGGAATATGCGCCAAAAGGCATTCGCGTCAACAATATCGCACCCGGCGCGATTAACACGCCAATTAATGCTAAAAAGTTTGCTGACAAGTCTCAATATGCAGAAACACAGTCGATGATTCCAATGCAAAAGATTGGCGATCCCGAAGACGTGGCCGATGCTGCCGTTTGGTTAGCTTCCAATCAGGCCAAGTACGTTACTGGTACCACCCTCTTCGTTGATGGAGGGATGACCCTTTATGCCGCCTTCCAGGATGGCAAGGGCTAATTTTTAAACGCATACGAAAAAGAGTTCTTCTAGTAGAAGAACTCTTTTTTTCTGTCAAAAAAATCAGTAAGTGTCGGATTAACTACCCCGCCTTATTTCCACCATTTGGCACCAATCTGAAAAACGTTGCCATCCGTTCGACTGGCATTCAAGCGATAACCCTGTTGAATGCTCTGATGAACAAAACACTGACTCTGCTCAACCGCTTCTGGTAGTTTCTCGCCTAAGGCTAATTTGGCTGTAATCGCGGCCGCTAAAGTGCAGCCTGCTCCATTAACAAAGGCACTCTTACCCAAGGCAGGTTGTGACAAATAACTGATGTGTCCTCCTACTGTCAAAACATCAAGGGCCTGATGGTCAACAAATCCCTGACCACCCTTTAAAAACACGGCAGTCTGACCGCGTTGACTAATTTCTTTTGCTAATTCTGCCAAATTAGTCGACGTACTCACCAAAGCACCATTTTGATCTGCCAATGCCAGTCCCTCATTTAAATTTGGTGTCGTAACCGTTGCCAACGGCAATAGGCGGTCCAAGTATCCTTGAACTAGCACTTTGTTTTCAGCTAAGTGGCCTTCCTTCAAGACTAACACAGGGTCGACGACAATCGGGCCAGTATAATCTTGTAAGAAGGCAACCACCCGGTCCAATTGCTTGACCGACGTTAGCATCCCCACCTTAATGGCGGCAAAGTCTGTGACCTGGGCTAGAGACTTTAGTTGCTGGTCAAAAACCTCATCTGGCACGGGAAAGACAGCCACATTGCTTGGCTGAATACTGACGATACTCGTAATCGCCGAAAAACCAGCTAGGCCAGCTGCCGCAAAGGTAGCCAAATCAGCTTGGAGACCTCCACCGGCTAGCGAGTCTGATCCCGCGATGGTTAAAACTTTGTTATTTGTAGCCATACAGCGACCTTTCATACTCATTTCTCAAAAAAAGCCGTCCTTAGCGGCGGCTTTTCAAAATTCTCTTACTTCGCTTCACTCGTTTTTTTCTTCGCGGGGACCTTTTTCTTAGTTGTCGTAGCGACTGTAGCACTTGCCTGCTGGTCTTCACCAGTTGCAAAAGCCTTCTGATCGTCTCCTTGGTTTGGATCCTTTGGCTTATCCCATGAAACAAAGTCACAGTCGGGATAGCGAGAACAACCATAAAACTTCCGACCACGCTTGGTTTTACGCTCAACTACCTGCCCCTTGCCACACTTTGGACAAGTGATACCAATTTCTTGCACAATTGCCTTCGTATTGCGACAATCCGGGAAACGCGAGCAAGCATAAAATTTGCCATATCGGCCCATCTTAATCACCATTGGCGCACCACAAACTTCACAGTCCATGTCGGCCAACTCATCGTGCATCGTAATTTTTTCCAAGGTCTCCTCGGCGGACTGAACTTCCCTTGAGAATGGCTTGTAAAATTCGTCGACGACCGGCACCCACTTCTTATCACCAATTTCAATTTCATCCAGTGAATTTTCAACTTGGGCCGTAAATTTGGTATCGGTAATATCTGGGAACTTATCCTCAACAATAGTCTGGACAATTTCACCTAATTCAGTCGGCACGAATTTCCGTGCATCCACCCGCACATAGTTTCGCCGCTGAATGGTATCCAACGTTGGTGCATAAGTTGAAGGACGACCAACACCGTTTTCTTCCAAGGCTTTAATTAAGGCCGCTTCAGTATAACGCGCTGGTGGCATCGTGAAATGCTGTTCAGGATTTGTCTTTGCCAAATCGACTTCGTCCCCCTCTGCCAAATCAGGCAACAGGTTATCTTTTTCCTTGGCAGCCGGATAGGCCTTCGTAAATCCAGCAAACTTCGTCTTTGATCCATTGGCATGGAACAAGACGCCGTTTTGCTCAACCGTCACGGCTAGGGTATCCAAAACTTCTGGTGTCATCAAAGACGCAACAAAGCGCGACCAAATCAAGGAATACAACTTGAATTGGTCAGGAGTCAGCTTATCCTTAATCGATGCCGGTGTCTTCGTGACATCGGTTGGACGGATTGCTTCGTGGGCGTCTTGGGCGCCTTCTTGCGGTGTTCCAGCAACAGGTTTATGGCTTGAGTATTCTTCGCCCCACTCGTCATGAATATACTGGGCAGCAGCATTCTTCGCCACAGCTGAAAGTCTTGTCGAATCCGTACGCATATAGGTGATCAATCCAACTTGACCAAGGCCACGTCCTAAATTGATTCCTTCATAGAGCTGCTGAGCCGTCATCATCGTCTTCCGTGTTCGGAACTTTAACTGCGTGTTGGCCGCCTGTTGCATGGTCGATGTTGTAAATGGTGGCTGTGGTTGCCGCTTTCTTTCCTTCGCCTTAACTTCTGACACCTGGAAGGGCTTGTTCACATCCAAATCCGCCATGACTGCTTGGATGGCAGCATTATCAGGTAACGGTTGCTTCTTGCCAGAAAAGCCATAGAAGTTCGCCTTAAACTTCGCCTTGCCCTTCTTGAATTCCGAATCCAGTGTCCAGTATTCTTCTGGTTGGAAAGCCTGAATCTGACGCTCTCTGGCAATAATCAAACCAAGGGCAACTGATTGTACCCGACCGGCTGACAAGCCGCGTTTAACTGTCTTCCACAACACTGGTGAAATCGAGTAACCCACCAACCGATCGATAATCCGCCGAGCTTGCTGAGCATCAACCAAATCTTGATTGATCGTCCGTGGTTCCTTGAAGGCGTTTTTAATCGTATCCTTGGTAATTTCGTTAAAGACTACACGGTTTTTTTGCTCTGGATCAAGAGCCAAAATATGCTGTAAATGCCAGGCAATCGCCTCTCCTTCACGATCTGGATCGGATGCGAGGTAAACTTGCTTAGCAGACTTGGCAGCCTTTTTCAGGTCCTTAATCACTGGTCCCTTACCACGAATATTGATGTACTTTGGTTCGTAATTCTGGTCAACATCTACACCCAATGTTGACTTAGGTAAGTCGCGAACATGGCCAATCGAGGCAACAACTTGATACGTCGAGCCAAGATATTTTTCAATTGTCTTAGCCTTTGACGGACTCTCGACAATTACTAATTTTTTACTTGTTTTCTTCTTACTCTTTTTCTTTGGAGTAATTGTTTTCTTGGTCTTTGCTTCTACCAACGTGTGATTCCCCATTTTTCTAAAGCTGCTTGATAGACGACAAAAGCGATTATTTTGGAATCGATAATCACGGTCACCAACTAAAAGTAAACTTTCCTTTTGGTTTAACTCTCCCATCATACCAGCCAAAGCTAGTCTTTGGCAAGATAGGTAAAATCATTTTCCTACTATATAATGGCAATTATAATGGCAATTTTTAAGTCAAACATGAAACCGCTCTAATGATATCACTGCTGGTTAAGACTGGCAACGCGCCAGCCTGAATCAATTCGTTGGGGCCAACCGACAAGGGGGCATTAATCGGACCAGGAACCGCTAGAACTTGTCGATTTTCTTGTAACGCTAAATTAGCAATAATCAGAGACCCGGAGTGGTGCTTGGCTTCGACCACTAACGTAGCGCTCGAAAGACCCGCAATAATTCGATTACGGTCTGGGAAGTGATTTTTTAATGGCAAAGACCCGACTGGGTACTCGGAGACTAATAACCCTTGCAGACCAACCTGGTCTTGCAATACACGGTGATTTGCTGGGTATGCCCGGTCCAGACCCGTGCCAATGACTGCTACTGGAACACCACCATAATGAAAGGTCATCTGGTGGGCCATCACGTCAATTCCCTTTACTAATCCAGAAACAACACCAATCCCCGCCTTAAGGACCGCTGGCAACAATTGCCGGAGTGCTGCCAATCCATAAGGACCGGCTGCTCTAGCCCCAACCACTGCTAGTAATGGCAGCGTCAGCGCCCGTAAGTCCCCCTGGTAAAAAAGGACTAACGGTGGCTGATAAACTTCTTTCAATTGTTTAGGGTAATTATTATCAAAGTAGGTCAACCAATCCCCTTGGTATGCTAGGGCTTTATCTAATGACCATTCATAACTCGCCTGAATCTGCCGATATGGTTGTGATCCGGGCTCCAAACCAAGAACAAGAGCTAACGTTAAAAAAGGCCAAGGATAGGGTCCCTGCTCTGGATGACCTTGTTGACTTAAGGCGCCAATCACCTTCGCCTCCTTCGCTTGACCCAATCCAGGTGTCAGGTGAAGCGCTAACAAAAATTGATTCAAATTCATCAGTTTCTCCCTTCTTTCAACACCGTTAGACGAAAGCAAGGAGGACCAACGGCCATTCAAAGCTAAAAATAGCCATGGCAACCTGAATAAAAAACAGAGCCTTAGCCCTGTCCTTCAACAATTTCACTCAATTCAGCCCAACGATCCATTTTCGCATCAAGAGCATCCGAAACTTCTTGTAATTGGACCTGAATTGCAGCAACCTTTTGGTAATCAGCACCGTTGGCGGCCATTTGGTCATTAAAGGCCTCAACTTGTCCCTCCAAATCAACAATTTCATCCTCAATCGTTTCCCATTCGCGTTTTTCCATGTAGGTTAACTTACGCTCTTTCGGCTTTTGAGCTGGCGTTACTGATTTTGCAGTTGTTGCTTTGTCTTTTTTATCCAGACGACTGCTGCCGGCATCCTTTTCACTTGGTAAGACAACCTCATCCAAGTAAAATGAGAATTCCCCATTATAGCGATCAACTTGACCATTACCAGACAAATAATAGCCATAGTCGGCCACCTTATCCAAAAAGTAACGATCGTGGGAAACCGTCACAACGGTTCCTGCAAAGCGAGAAAGAAAGTTCTCCAAAACGGTCAAAGTTCCGATATCCAAATCGTTGGTTGGCTCATCGAGCAACAAAACATTTGGTTCTTGCAAAAGTATTTTCAATAAGTACAACCGGCGCTTCTCACCACCAGATAACTTGCGAACCAAAGTTCCATGCATAGAACTTGGAAAAAGGAACTGTTCCAAGAGATCTTTAGCCGAAATAACGTTGCCATCACGGTCTTTCACACTCGAAGCAACATCCGTCAAATACTCAATCATGCGCTTATCAGCCGGAATCTCCTCCGTTACCTGAGTGTAGTAACCGATTCGCACCGTTTCACCGATTTCCAACACTCCATCAGTCAAGGGCAACCGCCCAGCTAAAACATTCAAAAGAGAAGATTTGCCAACCCCATTGGGTCCAGTAATGCCAATTCGGTCGCGCTGACCAAAACGCAATGATAAGTTCTTAAAAATCACTTGGTCGGAAAAAGCCAAGGAAGCATGGTCTAAGGCAATGACTTTCTTTCCTAAGCGCTGTTGTCCCAATGACACTTCAACATCCTGATCCGTACGGACATTCCCTAGCGATTCCTCCAACTCTGCAAAGGCCCTTTCCCGGCCCTTCTGCTTGGTTGTCCGTGCTCGAGCTGATTTTTTCATCCACACCAGTTCTTTTTCGTACAGTTTTTCACGCTTGTGCTCAGCAGCCGCCTCATTTTCCTGGCGGATGCCCTTGCCTTCAACGTAATCTTGGTAATTTCCCTGGTATTCGTACAGCTTGCCAAAAGAAAGCTCAAAAATTCGATTCGTCACCCGATCCAAGAAATAGCGATCGTGTGTGACCGTTAACAATGCCCCCTTATACTTGGCCAAATACTGTTCCAGCCAAGCAATCGAATCAAAATCCAAGTGATTGGTCGGCTCATCTAAAATCAACAGGTCAGGCTCTTGAATTAAAACTTGCGCTAAGCCAACCCGCTTTTTTTGCCCACCAGATAGGCTGGCCACCTCCTGATTTAAATTCGTTAAATGTAACTGCGTTAAAATAGTCTTAATCTGGGCCTCAATGGTCCAGGCATCATCACGATCCATAGCAGCCTGCGCCTTTTCAAAGCGGCTTGCTGCCTTCGCATTTTCGGGATCTTGCGCCAGAAAATCTAAGGATTCCTGGTAAGCACGAATGGTTTGAAAAACTGGTTGATCGCCGGCATAAATGGCATCTAAGACCTGCATGTGTCCAGCCAAATCAGGATCTTGTTCCAAGTAACCAATGCGATAATCATTTTGGGTCGAAATGGCCCCATGATCAGCTGGTTGTTTGCCGGAAAGGGCATTTAAAAGGGTTGTTTTCCCAGATCCGTTAACCCCAACCAAACCAACGCGGTCCCCTTGGGTAATCAAAAAGGAAAGGTCATCAAAGAGGACCTTTTCACCGTAGACAGATGTTAAATTTTGTACTCTAAATTGTTTCATGTCATCTATTATACTCGAATCAAGAACCCTTTTTCTGGAATATTCGTGATAAAATAAACAGAAGTATATGAAGAATAGGCCGGATTAATGTTTCAATTAATAAATTGGATTAAACAAAATAAAATCGGAGCCATCATCGTTGGTGTCTTTACCTTCGCGACCATGATTCTAATCATCTCGCTGGCACAACAAAACCAACTGACGACCCGACCGGACCAGGTTCCATTACGAACTGGTCCGGGGATCAACTACAAACAAATTACCAAGCTGAAGGCCGGCACCAAGCTAACAGTCGTTGCCAAAAACAATGGCTGGTGGCAGGTCAAACGCGATAACAACCAAAAAGTTGGTTGGGTCGCTTCCTGGGTTGCTAATAACACCAAGTTAAAGACAGCCACGCAACTTTCCGAAGCGACCATCGTCATAGACCCAGGTCACGGTGGTTCCGATACTGGTGCGCTTTCAACAGATGGCAAGCACTACGAAAAGACGTACACTTTAAAAACAGCATTGGCAACTGAAAAAGTTCTGACTGAGGCTGGTGTACGGGTCATCATGGTCCGCACTAAAGATGTCGTTGTTCCCCTCCTTTACATCCCCCGCAAAGCTGAAAAGTATAATGCTGATGCCCAAATTTCCTTACATTTTGACTCCTCAGAATCGAATAACAGCGCTTCGGGCGTTTCTCAGTATTATTATAATGACAACTCACAAGCACTCGCTCAAGCTTTAAACGGCTCACTGAATAACCTGCCACTGGAAAATCGTGGTTATGAAACAATGCCTTACCTTGTGATTAAAGACGTCACCAGACCGGCCGTCTTACTCGAAAATGGGTTCATTAATTCAGACCATGACTTTTCTTACATTCGCCAAAGTTCCTACCAACAAAAGATTGCCAAGGATATTAAATCAGGCTTGACTACCTATCTAAAAACTCTTTACCCCAACTATAATGAACAGTAAAGCAAAGACTCCGCTTTCCCTATCGACCGATAAAGGAAACGGAGTTTTTTCTTTCTGCCTACTATTAGTGTTTTTAAGCGGCTAACTAGTAAATACGGCAATTTAAGCATAAAAAAAACAGCACCCTTGCGGGTGCTGGGTAGGTAGATAGATAAACTACCTCAGTTGGTTGTTTTCATTATACCATGCATTGGCAATCAAGAAAAGAGCGAAATGATCAATCTAGATCTGCTTACTTGAAGTGGTAGCCGATATCAAGCCCACCCTAGTTCAGCAACAGTACTTTTAATCAAAGGTGTCTGCCAATTTTCCCCTAAGGCCAGAGTCACTAAGGCCGATTGGAAAACAAGCCAAGATTCAATTTGATCCTTGGAGAGGATACCCGTAACCGTTAACACGAGGGCTGTTTCACCAGCTTGATCAGCCAAACCAGCTAAAATTAATTCAAAATCGGCTAAGTCAATTTCAGCTAACCGATCAGATGCAACCTGTAAGTTGACAACATCCGGCTTCTTGATTAACAAAGACGAGAAAGCCGCTCGAATCGTTTCTG
The DNA here is from genome assembly GCF_024029775.1 of Fructobacillus americanaquae. Classification (GTDB taxonomy): domain Bacteria; phylum Bacillota; class Bacilli; order Lactobacillales; family Lactobacillaceae; genus Fructobacillus; species Fructobacillus americanaquae. Next base: position 63,890 of record NZ_CP097122.1, on the reverse strand, counting down.
GTGTCAGATCATGAAGTGTGCCTGTTCGAATAACCGGCACAGCCACCTTCTCCGCCACAGCAATGATTTTTTCCTGCAGATTTGCATCCATTTCCTCTGGTAAGTAGACGCCGGCAAAGCGACTAGTTCCAGCCTGCAGTGCCGTTGCTAAAAAGTAAGCTTGATCAGCCGGGGCTAACTCACCTTTTCCACCAGCAGCTTTGGTAGTATAAGCCAGCAAAACCAAGTGCTCCCCTGCTGTCTGCAGAGCATTATCCACCAGTTCCTGAACAATTTGCTGGTGCATGGCTGGCCAATTAGACAGAAATTCTTGGTATGCCTGGTCTAATTCTGCCTTCATTGCAGCTTTTTTCATTGCAGAGGCGTCACGTTCTTCAACCGCCTGTGCACCACCGGCCTTCACCTGATCCCAAACCACTTCTTTAGAAAACTCATCAGCAATCGCATCGGCCTGCCAGATAACAACATCTGGATTCTTTTGGTCTAATGCCTGCTTGAAAGGGGTAAATTTATCGGTTGGCCCTAACGCCATTGGGACAGCCAATGCTGATTGGGCAATTGGCTTTTTTTGTTCAAATAATTCTGTAATTTTCATAGTCTAATAATCCGAAAGCCAGCTGAATCAACAGCTGGCTTTTTCTTTCATTGATTGATTTAAAATATTTCGCTTAAAAGAAGTTCATCGAGTAAGAACCATTAAAAGTATCACCCGCAGCAAGAACGTTAACGCCAAATTTTTCCTTGAAGTTTCCGGTTGCATCAACTGTATCAGCAATCCCCCACCATGGCTCGACAGCAATAAAGGGCGCATCTTTACCAGATGGTGTCCAAATGCCAACAAACTGAGCGTTATCAATTGTCATTTCCATCCCATGCTGATTTGCTAGACGAGCCAGCAAGAAGGTTGTTTTCTGACGATCAAGTTTGAGAATAATGGCATCGTCATGATAGTCTTCCTGTCGCAAGCGCAATGGAATATTTGAAGAAAATGGCGTGGGCACGTTTGGATTCGAATATGGTCCAACCAGGCGAATCCGATCATAAACCTTTTCTGGCGTCACAGATAAATAGTAATCTGAGAATTTGCCACCATCAAGGGGGAGATTAAAAGCTGGGTGGCCACCAACAGAGAAGAATAATGAATCATGACTCGCTGGGTTTTTGACCTCATATTCCACCTTTAGTGAAGAGCCATTCAAGGTGAAGATGACATCAAAGATAAAGGCAAAAGGATAAATTCGCCGTGTTGATTCGGAATCCTCCAAACGCAAACGAACCGCGTCATCTTGTTCGCTGACAATTAAAAAATCCATATTCCGAGCAAAACCGTGTTGGTTCATATAATAGGTTTGACCAGCCAATTCATACTGGTCCCCCTGCAGGCGGCCTACAATTGGGAACAGGTTAGGTGCATGCCGACCCCAATACATGGGATCCCCATACCAGATATACTCCAGTTCTGCTTCCTTATTCCATGCTGAAATCAGCTCCGCACCATGCTCACTGATCTGTACCTTTAATTTGTCATTCTCCAGAATTATCATAACTTTATTCTACTATCTATTCCCTAGAATGACAATTTAATTGGCCCGTACTGAAAAAACTTTTGGATAAAAATCATCCTTCTCTTTTTGTGTGTCTTTCACTCACCTTTTTTGCCCGTGGAAAGAAATTTTGATAGGAATCCTGAAGCATGGCTTTTGAAACATGGGTATAGATTTGGGTCGTTGAAAGGTTTTCGTGCCCCAGTAATTCTTGCACAGTTCGCATATCAGCTCCCCGATTTAATAAAGCGGTCGCAAAACTGTGGCGCAACATATGGGGATGAATTTTGCCTGTCAAACTCGTTTTTTTCATTAATTGGTTCAAAATGTAAGTCACACCAGCCGAGGTAATCGGACCGCCATTAGCATTTAAAAACACAACCTCTTCCTGGTCTAATCGGTGGTTTTTAGCTAATAAGCCCGGCCGACAATTTTCCAGATAATCCACCAAGGCCTGCTGAGCATATGAACCAAAAGGTACAAACCGGTCCTTATTTCCTTTCCCGTGAATGAGCACTAACCGTTGATTTAAATCAATTTGATCCAATGTCAACCCCGAAAACTCAGATACTCGCGTTCCCGTGGCAAATAAAAATTCCAGCAAAGCGGCATCCCGGCGCCAGAGCGGGTGGTCATTTTGATCATAAGCGACTTGGAAGAGTTCCAACAGCTCATTGTCATAAAAAAATTCTGGCAAATGCGCTTGGTGTTTCCGCAGTGCTACCCCGTCAAAGGGATTGTCGGTGGCTAAATTTTCACTTACCAAATAAGCATAGAAATTTTTCAGACTTGAAACCTTGCGGGCAATCGTCGTGCGGGCGAGCATTTGATCATATAGACCAGCCAAATAAACTCGAACATCTAAGCTTTTAATACTAGCAAAGCCTGTGAAACCACCATTATCGGTCAAATAACTAACAAATTCGTCAATATCGGTTCGATACGCTTTCACGGTTTGAAGTGAATAGCCACGTTCTGCCTGCAGGTATTGTTGGTATTGTTGGACAGCATTGATTTCCATATTGCCATTATACAATGGATAAAGGTTAAGAACTCCTTAAGATAGTTAGGATTCCTCTAACCTTGATCGATGTAGCAGTAATTAAAGGACTTGCATTGTATAGTAATACTAATTACAAAAACGATACGGAGGATTTCGTCATGAACCTACCAGTTAATTCAACGAGCAGTTACTTGCGCCACATTTTGGGGTTGAAGCGGGTCAAAGTCAATGCCTTCTTCTTGAGCATCCGTGATAACATATTAAACCACCGTGACCAACGAGAAGCATGGAAAAACGGCACAACCTTTACACCGACCCACCATGAGGCCAAAGACTTGCTCAATAAGCGGGTCATTGCTGAAAACGACCGTTATTCTTATGGTCGACGCGCTAACCATCAACACAATGATTTTAACTAATCCACCTGAAAAGCCCACTGTTTTGCAGTGGGCTTTTCGGCATTTATCAACAAAATCAGTAGCAGCAGCAAAAAATGAGTCCAAAACCAGGTCCTGGTTTTGGCTCATTTTTATTTTTTAATTTTTAAAGGAATGAATTGGCGCTGGCACGTGGCCTCCACGATTAATAAAGTCAGCAGAAGACTTAGCCACTACTGGCATAACTGGAGCAGTTCCCAACAAACCACCATAATCAACCATATCGCCAACTTTGGTACCATTCGTTGGCAAAATGCGCACAGCCGTGGTCTTATTGTTTTGCACACCGATTGCCGCTTCATCAGCAATCATTGCTGAAATCGTTGTTGCTGGTGTATCACCCGGAATGGCAATCATATCCAACCCAACAGAACAAACAGATGTCATCGCCTCTAACTTAGCCAATGACAACGTGCCAGCCTGTACGGCATCAATCATTCCGGCATCTTCTGAAACAGGGATAAAGGCTCCTGACAAGCCACCAACACCTTGTGAAGCCATAACACCACCCTTTTTAACGGCATCATTCAAGAGCATCAAAGCAGCAGTTGTTCCGTGCGTTCCAACTTGTTCCAAGCCGATTTCTTCCAAGACTTCAGCCACAGAATCACCGCGAGCTGGAGTTGGTGCCAAGGACAAATCAACAATTCCAAATGGTACCCCGAGGCGTTCCGCTGCAATTGTCCCCACTAACTGACCAACACGGGTAATCTTGAAGGCCGTCTTTTTAATGGTTTCGGCAACCACTGTGATCGATTCACCCTTCACCTGTTCTAAAGCACGCTTAACGACACCAGGACCCGAAACACCGACATTAATCACCACATCTGGTTCTGAAACACCATGGAAAGCTCCAGCCATAAAGGGGTTATCTTCAACGGCATTGGCAAAGACAACCATCTTTGAATTTGCTGTATCGGACTTGTCCGTAATGGCCTTAATCGTTTCACCCATCAATTTCACGGCATCAAGGTTGACCCCGGCCTTAGATGAACCAACGTTAATGGATGACATCACCACATCCGTTTGCGTCAAAGCATTTGGCAATGACTTAATCAAGGCTAAATCACCGTGTGAAAAACCTTTTTGCACCAAGGCGGAGTAACCACCGATAAAGTCAACACCAACTTCCTTGGCAGCATCGTCTAAGGCATGCGCCAAAACAAGGATTTCCTTTTCATCAGCATTGCCAGCAATTAGGGAAACGGGCGTCACTGAAATACGCTTATTCGTAATGGGTACACCATATTCGCGTTCAATCTGTTGACCAACTGCTACCAAGTTCTTGGCATAGGTTGTGACCTTCTTATAAACGTTCTTCGCCGTTTCATCAACTGAGCCACCAACCGTGTCCAGCAAAGAAATCCCCATCGTAATTGTTCGGATGTCAAAATTATCTTCTTTGACCATCTGAATTGTTTCTCGAATTTGTGTTGTATCCATTATTTGCTTCTTTTCTTTGTCTTTGTTCGCACTAATTTTTTAAATTAGATGTGGGACATCGTATCAAAAATTTCTTCTCGTTGTACATGCACCGTGACACCTAAGCGAGCGCCTTCTTCTTTGACAGAGGCATAGACTTCATCAAAATCAGCAGCAGCGTCGATGGCTACTAACATTGACATTGTAAAGGTTTGCGACATAATCGTCTGCGACATATCCAAAATGTTGACTCCATGTTTTGACAAGGTGGTTGCGATGCCAGCTACAATTCCTGCTTGATCCTGGCCAACAACGGTGACAACTGCTTTAATCATGATTTTCTCCTCTAATTGATCGTTTTAAACCTGATTTTTGTCAGGCCTGCCTTTTTCTGATTTTTAGATAACTTCGCCATCGTATGGCTTTGCTGGCAAAGCTTCTAAATCATACGCAGCGACATCTTCAATCTTGTCAAAGTATGCCGTTAATGACATGGCAATCATCAAGTTCAACGTAATATCTGCTTCCTCTTTGATGACCACAACCGGGATTCCCTTAGCTTTTGCATAACCGATTTCCCAAGCAGTGCCTGAATCAGTATCGGCCCGGTCAAAATCAGCCAACGCTACCATCACATCACAATTATCAATGGCTTCAACGTCAGACCCATAGGCAGCATGACGCCATGGTTCCGAAAAAAGTTCATATTCAGCATGCTGATGCTTCCGAGGTGAAAAAACGTGGCCCACCTGGTCGTGTTCTTCCAAGACCTTTTCAAGACGCTCAGCCTTCTTAATCTGTGTTTCTGAAAAAAATGGTCCAGCCAAATAAATCCGCTTTGCCATGGATAATTCTCCTTTTCTTACCTGCTTATCTATTCTATTAGTTTACCAAAAGCAGGTTGCAACGGGATAACATTCTAAATGAAAAATAGAACAAAAATAGAACATTGGCCACACTTTGTCACCAATGTTTGTCTTTAGCTCATCTGATAGCGACGGTGGCCATTTTGCCAGCCAACAAATTGGCAGCGATCCGTGTTTTTGGGACCCGCCGTCGTCGCATCAACCTGATAATCAAATAGCTGTGAGTTGAAGACATCCTCGTACTCACTAACTGAAAGCAAACGACGGTCGGCCAACATCGTAACGACGTCCTGGCCGACAATAGCAGATTGGAAGTTTTCTTGGATTTTTAATGAAAAGAGTTCGGCCTCTGCTCCAGAACCATAAGAAAAGACGGCCAACCGTTGACCTGCAATGATTTGTCCCTGTTGCAATAACGAAAGCAGCGCGAGATAGACTGACCCTGTGTAGAGGTTACCAACTTGACGGTTATAAACCTGTGAGGCCGCCAGTTGCTCCTGCAAAAATTTTTGCTGCTCAGGCGTTGCTTGGTCCAGAATCTGGTCCAAGGCCTTCTTCCCCATCTTCGTGTATGGTAAATGGAAGGCAAAACCTGCAAAGTCAGCCAACGCTAACTTTGTCTTGGCTGTATATCGGCTCCAAAGCGTCAAAAACATTTCCTTGTAAATATCCGTTGACAGATGACCGTCAACCAAGGCCGTTGTTGAGGCCACTGGTCGCCAAAAATCAGGAACGTCCTGACTCATATAAACAGAGTCATCTTCGATAGCAGCAATAGCTGGGTCAGCGCTGACCACTATGGCAATTGCACCGGCCCCCTGTGTGACTTCTCCGGCTGTCTTCAATCCATAGCGGGCGATATCGGCCGCAATAACCAAAACTTTCTTATCAGGATGCAGGCGCACGTAGTCCTTGGCTTGCATCAGACCGTAAGTGCCAGCATAGCAAGCCTGCTTCATTTCAATGGTGCGAATGTATGGCGATAAATTCAATAACTTCTGCGCAAAGACGGCCGCTGATTTGGAATTATCCACCCCAGATTCAGTGGCAAAAATCAGCATCTCAATCGCCTCAATATCTGCAGCAGTCAAGATTTTTTTAGCGGCATTGACGCCCATTGTCACCACGTCTTCGTAATTTGGCACGACAGACTGAACCGACTGGCCAATTCCAATCGTATATTTATCAGGCTCATCGCCTCTCGCTTTGGCCAATTCGACCATATCAAGCGCTAGTCCTGGTGTGTAGAAAGCTAATTTATCAATACCTACAGTCATTAAAAATCTCCTTTTTACTTAAGCAAAAAAGCGCTCGAAAGCGCTCCTTAACGGCCTTCACCATCAGCTCATCATTAATCGTACAAGGCCTTCACCTTAGCTTGAATACTGTCGGTGTTAATAAAGTCATCATAAGTGGTATCCAAACGGTCAACGACACCCTTGGCAGAAACTGCAACGATATGGTTTGCCGTCGTCTCCAAAAATTCGTGGTCATGAGATGTCATGATGACAGAACCCTTAAAGTCCGCAACCGCATCGTTCAATGACTGGATTGATTCCAAATCCAAGTGGTTTGTTGGATCATCAAGCAACAAAACGTTGGCCTTTAATAGCATCAACTTAGCCAAAACGATTCGAACCTTTTCACCACCAGACAAAACCTTAATTTGCTTCAAGGCGTCATCACCCTTAAAGAGCATTTGGCCAAGCATACCACGCAATGACGTGTTGTCCTTCTGCTCTTCTTCGGCAAAATCACGCAACCAGTCCAAAATGACCTTTTCCTGGTCGTCGAAATTATCATTCAGGTCCTTAGCCAAATATGACTGGGTTGTCGTGACACCCCAAGTGACAGAACCTGTATCAGGTTCCATCGTACCTGCCAAAATTTGCATCAACGTTGTCGTTGCCAAATCAGACCGGGACAAGATAGCAATTTTGTCGCCAGGACGACCAGTAAAGGTAATATTATCCAAAACCTTTTCACCATCAATCGTCTTGGAAACCCCTTCAACGCGAACTAAGTCATTTCCTAATTCACGGTTCAACGGGAAGGAAATGTAAGGGTACTTACGAGACGAAGGCTTGATATCATCCAAAGTAATCTTATCCAACTGCTTCTTACGAGCTGTTGCCTGCTTTGACTTTGAGGCATTGGCTGAGAAGCGCGCGACGAATTCCTGCAGCTGCTTAATTTGCTCTTCCTTCTTAGCATTTTGCTGTGAAGCCAAGCGTTGTGCCAATTCAGCTGATTCACGCCAGAAATCGTAGTTTCCAACGAACGGCGTAATCTTACCGTAGTCGACATCTAAGATATTCGTTGAAACAACATTCAAGAAGTGACGGTCGTGCGAAACAACAATCACGAGGTTCTCAAAGTCGGCCAAGAAGTCTTCCAACCAAGCAATCGTTTGCACGTCCAACCCGTTGGTGGGCTCATCCAAAACCAAGATATCTGGATTACCAAACAAGGCCTGAGCCAACAAGACCTTCACCTTATCGTTTTCAGTCAAGTCGCCCATCATGCTCTGTTGCATTGATTCATCGATGCCCAACTTCGTCAATAGTTGGGCTGCTTCAGTTTCAGCGTTCCAACCGTCCAGCTCTTCAAATTCAGCAGACAAGTCGCCTACTCGCACCCCATCTTCATCTGAAAAATCAGGCTTAGCATAGATAGCATCCATTTCAGTCTTAACCTGGTAGAGGCGTTCATGTCCCTGGATGACCGTATCCATCACCGTAAAGTCGTCAAAGGCGAAGTGATCCTGCTGCAAAGATGACATCCGGTCGTTATCACTAATGCTGATGACACCCTCAGTCGGTTCCAATTCTCCTTGAAGCAATTTCAAAAAGGTTGACTTACCAGCACCATTGGCTCCGATAATGCCGTATGTATGGCCCGGGACCAACTTTAAGTTAACGTCCTGGTAAAGTTTCTTACCAGAAAATGAAAATGACATGTCTGCAACAGTAATCACGAATGCTTCCTCCAAAGGGGTAAAAAGTAAAAAATTATTCTCTTAGTATTTTAACAGAAAAGCGCCCCCTTTTGGGGGACGCTTTCTTTGATTATTTAAAGATCTTCATAACCGCCATCGATTGGCAATAGGTCTTCATCAGGATCAGACCGGGTATCAGACCAAAAAGTAAAAATCGTCAAAACCAAGTACAAACCGGCTAAATAATAACCGTATTCAGTATCAACCCAGTCAAAATACCAGGTCGTCACCAAGGCAAAAAGCAGTGGCTGCGCAAAAATCCAGTAAAAACGCAGACCTTGCTTGCGAATGTAAGCGCCAAAGTACAAGGCAAAGCCCCCATTTAAGACAAAGCAAAGCCAAAAGACCAGATTAATATCTGACCAATCAAATTTGTCGGCCATAAATGGCAAGAAGACTGCCACGAAAAGCATGACCAATAAGTTATAAAACCAAGCAGAGTGGTGTAATTTATTTAAAAAATTACGCATGTAAAAACCTCATTCACAGTGAAATTGTTATAACAAATTATAGGCTGTTTAACCTATGAGGGCAAGGTTTTTCACAACCTAGACTCATTTTTCTGTTATTTTTCTAATTCTAATAATGTTGATAAAGCGGCTAACGTGTACAGTGGTGCCGTTTCGGCCCGCAAGATTCGGGGCCCCAAACCACCGGGACGATAACCGGCCTCTTGCAAGGTATTAATCTCCTTTTCAGTCAAACCACCTTCTGGTCCAAAGACGGCAACAAAATGCTGACCGGGTTGACTAATCTGTGCCAAATCCACCAAAGCCGCTTTTTCTCCCTGCTTAGCAGATTCTTCCCAAGCAACCAACCCCTGATCTTTTTCCAGTGCCAAAACCTCAGCAAAATCAGCAAAACGAATTTCTGGCACTTTCAGCCGGTGTGATTGTTCGGCAGCACCGACTGCCTTGGCCCGCAACCGCTCTAACTGTTTAGCTTTCTGTTTTTCATTCCAAGCAACGACCGACCGCTCCATCGGCACGAAAAGTAAGCGACTGGCACCCAGTTCGGTTGCCTTCTCCGCCAGCCACTCGTTGCGATCTTTTTTAATTGGAGAAACCACCAACGTGACTTCAACAGGTAATTCAACCTGCTGATCAATGTCGGTTAGCACCTTAATCACCGCCTGACTCTGGCCGATTTCTTCGACCTGCCCAAACACCAAGCGCGATTGGCCATCAAAAAATTCCGCTTTTGTACCCACTTTGGCTCGTAAAACCTTAACCAAGTGCTTAAAGGCCGGCATATCTGCTGTCAAGATGATGGTATTTTGAATCGGTTCTTCTAAAAAATAACGTTGCATCGTTTTCTCTTCCTAAAAAATCAGTCGCTGATTAAGTCATCCGCCTTTTTTGTAATAAAGGCATGCCAAGTTCCTTGGTTCAAGTGCTGAACAATCGTCAGTCCGTGGCTTTTTAAAGCCCGCTCAATGGCTGGTTCCACATCGTCATAAATTCCCGAAACTAAGAAGTAACCACCTGCCGTGAGCATTGGCACTACTTGGGGAATCAGTGGCGTAATCACATCAGCTAAAATATTCGCCATAATCAAATCAGATTGATTCCATTCTTTTGGTACATCCTGCATCAAATCCGACGCAATAACGGTCACATCATGCGCCACAGGGTTTAACGCTAAATTAGCTTGGGCCGTCGAAACCGCCTCTTGGTCAATATCAGTTGCCAATATTAAACCAACCCCCAGGTGTTTAGCAGCTACCGCTAAAACACCCGACCCAGTCCCAACGTCAATCGTTTTTTCACCGCCACGCACCACTGTTTCCAAGGCTTGAAGCATCAAAGAAGTGGTTGGATGCGTACCGGTCCCAAAGGCTTGGTCGGGATCCATCACAATTAATTTTTCTTGGTCCTGATCTTTTTGGTAGTCTTCCCAAGCGGGCACAACCGTAAACTGGTTGGTCACCCGACTAGCATGGTAGTAATTTTTCCATTCGTTTTCAAAGACAGTTGAGTCCAATTTCTCCTGTGAAATTGGTTGACTATTAATGGCTAGCCCCCGTTCAGCAAGGGTTGTTAACCCGGCAATATAAGTTGCAATCTGATTTTCAAAGCCCTCTTGCTGAATATCTTGGTAAATGGTAACCGTCTCTGTCCCCTGCTCGGCGCCCTCTGCTCCAAGTGCTACCAAAGTTGCAATCACCACATCCTGATTTTCAGCCGGCACCTGCCAAACAACCTTTTGATACGTAATCATCTTTTTCCTCGTTTACTATTCCTACAACAACACAAATAAAAACGAGGACCGCTTGGTCCCCGTCCCAAATCGTGTTAATTATTAGCATCTGCCATCGTAACCTTCACTGGTGCGACATTATTGGCAATTGTCTGCTCAACCTTATTATTGGCCTCTTCTTCGGCCATGCAATCGATGACCACTTTCCCCATCGTGTGGTGACTAGTGACATCCTGATTGGCACGACGTACATTTTCAGCCGATAATCCCTGATAAACCTTTGTAACGGTTGGCCGAATTACCCCTTGGTCCAAAAGGTTAGCGACATCACGCAAAATTTGTCCCTGCTCAGCAAGGTTAAAGTTCTCATTGCCACGCGCTAACATAAAGGTCCAAGAAAAGGAAACGGCCTTACTCTTTAAGTCACCTAAGTCAACTGGTAAAGTAGTTTCAACAATGGCCGCGATTTCACCATAGGGCTTAATGACCGCCGCCATCAAGTCCCAATAGGCCGTCGTATCCTGCAAGTTGGCAATGTAGTCAACTTGAGCAAAGTTAATGGCTACCAACTGTTTTTGCAAGTCTTCATGATAATCAAGGACAAAATCAGCACCCAATTCTCTCACCCAGTTCTTTGACTCAGTTGTTCCCGCCGTTGCAATCACTGTTAGTCCGAGATACTTGGCCATTTGAACCAAGACTGAACCAACACCACCAGCACCATTGATAATGAGCACTGATTTTTCTTGGGCACTATTCTGAATAATCGGTAAATGAAAACCATGGTGCAAAACATCATGAGCCGTAATGGCAGTCAAAGGCATGGCTGCGGCATCCACATTGTCTAAATTCTTTGGTACCAGCGCAATTAAGTCCGCCTCAATCACTTGAAACTCGGCATCGGCACCGAAGGCGTGTTGCTTACCAGCGTAAAAGACGCGGTCGCCGACAGAAAAGTCCGTCACGTCCTTACCAACCTCTTCAATCACACCAACAACATCAAGACCAAAAACGCGAAAGACGCCATCCTGACGATAACCAGCCCGCATCTTCGTATCAACAGGGTTAACAGCTGTTGCCAATATTCGAACCAAAACCTCATCGCCGTTTGGCTTTGGTTGGCGTACTTGTCGTTCCACAAAAGCGTCTGTTGTTTCTAAAGGCCCATTATGAGTGATGCCAATTGCAATCATTTTGGGTCGAAAATAGTTGGTTATTTTTTGAAATACAGTTTTTAAGGACATTCAACTATGCTCTCCTTCGAATCGTTTGTACCGTTATTTTAAACTGGATTCTTTATTTTTTCAAACAAGACCACTCAGGTTGTAACAAACTTAATTACCGCGAGCATACTTTTCGTCATCATCCGTCTGCAAAACCGCCATAAAGGCTTCTTGAGGAACGGTAACCGTTCCCACGGCTTTCATCCGCGCTTTACCACGCTTCTGCTTGTCCAAAAGCTTCGCCCGCCGATCAGGATCACCCGTGTGAATCTTTGAAGTCACATCCTTTCGGTAAGCCTTAATGTTTGTTCGAGCCAAAATTTTGTTGCCAATTGCTGCTTGAACCGGAATTTCAAAGTTTTGCCTTGGAATGATTTCCTTCAATTTAGAAGTAATCACGCGACCCCGTTCTGCCGCAAAATCACGGTGCACGATAAAGGACAAGGCATCGACCTTTTCTGAATTGAGAAGAATATCAATTTTGACCAAATCAGCTGGGCGATAGCCATCGATTTCATAATCCAAAGAAGCATAGCCACGCGTTGATGATTTCAACTTGTCAAAGAAATTAAAGATAATTTCGGACAACGGCAAATAATACTTGACGTTCACCCGGTTTTCATCCAAGTACTCCATTGTATCGAATTCGCCACGCTTGCGCTGAGCTAGCTCCATCACTGCCCCAACATACTCATTTGGCACCATAATGTTTCCGTGAATAAACGGTTCTTCAATCATTTTGATTTGTTGACTTTCTGGCAATTCAGACGGGTTTTCAATCATCAAAACCTCACCGTCAACCGCCGTTACTCGGTAAGTAACAGAAGGTGCCGTTGTGACCAAGTCCAAATCGAACTCACGTTCCAAACGTTCTTGAATCACATCCATGTGCAAGAGCCCGAGGAAACCAACTCGGTAACCAAAGCCCAAAGCTTGTGAAGTTTCGGGTTCAAAAGTCAGCGCAGCATCGTTTAACTGCAACTTTTCCAAAGCCTCTCGTAAGTCACCATACTTGGCATTATCTGAAGGATACAATCCCGAATAAACCATTGGTGTCATTGGTTGGTAACCAGGGAGCGGTTCATCGGCTGGATTGTCGACCAGTGTCACCGTATCACCTGAATGTGTGGTTTGAATGTCCTTGATTGACGCCGTCAAATAACCAACGTCACCAGCCATCAGGTAATCACGCTTTTGTGCATCCGGTGACATCACGCCGACTTCCGTCACCTCGTATTCTGCCCCGGTGTTCATCATCTTCACCCGGTCACCAGGTTTAACAACACCCTCACGCACTCGCAAGTTCACTACTACGCCACGATAGGCATCATACTGTGAGTCAAAAATCAAAGCCCGTAATGGCGCTTCCAGATCACCATCCGGTGCTGGAAAATCAGAAACAATCCGTTCTAAGAGTTCAGGAATACCGATTCCCTGCTTAGCCGAGACTAGGACGGCATCAGAAGCGTCAAGACCAATCACATCCTCAATTTCGCCCTTGACCATCTCTGGATCAGCAGCAGGCAAATCAATTTTATTAATGACCGGTAAGATTTCAAGGTCATTATCAATTGCCAAATAAACATTGGCTAAGGTTTGCGCCTCCACTCCCTGGGCGGCATCGACCACTAAGATGGCCCCTTCCGCCGCTGCCAAAGACCGTGAAACCTCGTAAGAGAAGTCCACGTGCCCCGGTGTATCAATCAAATGAAAGATGTAAGTTTCGCCATCATTAGCTTTATAATGAACCTCAACCGCATTCAATTTGATGGTAATGCCGCGCTCCCGTTCCAAATCCATGGTATCCAGCAGCTGGTTTTGCATATCACGCTCGGCCACCGTTTGGGTCTGTTCCAAAATCCGGTCGGCAATCGTCGACTTTCCGTGGTCAATATGAGCCACGATTGAAAAGTTTCGAATCCGCTTTTGCCGTTTTTTTAATTCTTCTAAAGTAAAATCTGCCATGAATATCCTGCTTTTTTAGAGTCTGTACTTACTCTTCATTTTACAGGAAAACCCTGGTGAAACAAAGCGTTATTCTTGCTTTGCCTTAATACTTGAAATCTTCAAAAGGCATTCACTCAAGGTCAACCAAGCAAAAATTAACAACATATTGGCTAATTTTAGTGGTCTCCCAGATCACTTTCATGCACAAAAAAACAGGGAGATGCTATTCTCACCTGTTTCTTTAGTCAAGTAAACTTATAAGTTTACTTATTTGACAACGATTTTTTCAATATCCCCAAGGCCAACTATCAACTTGTCTAAGGCCTGCAACTGTGCATAGCGGTTATTCTTAATCGCCTTCTTCTTGTCATTAACCAACGTATTTTCAAAGTAAGCAGCAATTGGTTCTTGCAAGGCAGCCAATGCTTGATACAGTGATTCTGCGCCCTGTTTCTCCAAGTCAACCAAGTTCAAGTTCTTGCTTGCTGCGTACAAAGCCTTTTCCTGATCATTTTCAAACAAGTCCGGCTTAACAGGGACATCACTGCGTTCTTTACTAGCTAAGCGACTTACTCGAGAAAAAGACTCAATCACATCGCGGAAGTTTGCATCCTTTGAATGCTTTGCTAAGACCGCTGTTCGGTCGGCCACGTAAACCAAATCACCAGTTACTACGTTGGCCGTTCCAGCAGAAACGATGTCAGAACGAACGCCAGCATCGGCTGCTTGCTTCTTGACACGGTCTGTCAAAAAGGCCATGACCTGGGCCAAATCAGCATCCGCTACATTCTTGTTTTGGTCCTTGAAGTTAGCCAAAACGGTTTCCAAGTCAAGACGCCAGTCATGCGCTTCCAGCGTCTTAACGACTCCAGTTGCTGCCCGACGTAAACCATAAGGGTCGTTGGCACCTGAAGGAATCAGGTCAGCCGCAAAGAAGGTCACGATGGAATCGAGCTTATCGGCGACAGCCAACACCGCTCCAATTTTTGAAGCAGCTACTGCGCCGGTTGCTGAAGTTGGCAAATAGTGTTCCAAGATCGCATGAGCAACGACGTCATTTTCACCAAAGAGCTTGGCGTAGTGTTCCCCCATCACACCCTGCAATTCGTCAAATTCACCGACCATGCCAGTCATCAGGTCAAACTTATAAATTTCAGTGGCCCTGTTCAAATCAGACAATTCTTCGTATGAAAGACCAAGTACTTGTCCCAATTGACCAGCCAAAGCCCGGACACGAACCATGTGTTCGTAGACGGTACCAATTTTTTCATGGAAGACCAGTTTTTTCACCCGGTCCATGTAGTCATCAATCGACTTTTGTTGGTCTTCTTGGTAGAAGAAGACAGCGTCTTCCAAACGAGCAACCAAGACCTTTTCATTTCCGGCAACCACGTTGGCCAAGTTTTCTTCATTTCCATTGCGGACAGAAAGGAAGTGTGGCAATAGGTCACCCTGGTCATCCGTCACAAAGAAGAAGCGTTGATGGTCACGCATCGAAGTTATCAAGACTTCCTTTGGCAAATCCAGGTACTTTTGGTCAAAGTTACCGGCGAAGGCCGTTGGCCATTCGACGATATTATTAACTTCTTCCAAAAGGTCTTGTGCTTGATCAGTGGTCAAATTCAAGTGCCAGTTTTGGCTCTGAGCAATCTTTTCCAACTGCGCTTGAATGGTTGCCTTGCGTTTGGCTGCATCAGCCATCACAAAAGCATCTTGCAATGTCTGCTCATATTCAGCAGCACCCGCAATCGTCACATTTTCCGTTGATAAGAAACGGTGACCACGAGTTGTCCGACCTGTTTGAACGTCCAAAACAGAAAAATCAACCACATCCTGGTCCAAAAGGGCCACTAACCAGCGGATTGGACGAATATAAGCGAAACTGTGATTGCCCCACTTCATGTAAGTTGAGAAGGTCATTTTTTCAACAACTTCCTTGCCCAACTTTGCTAAAATTTCCGCGGCTGAAACACCGGCAATTTCAGTCTTGGCCCACAAGTAGCCATCCTTCTCGATCAAGGCTTCTGGCGTCGTCTTCTGTCCACGAGCAAATCCCTGAGCAGCCTTCGACCAATCACCGTTGTCATCCTTAGCACGGTCAATGGCTGGTCCCCGCTTTTCTTCTTCAACGGCTTTTGAGCCGGTCGCCAAGCCAGTCAATTCGACAGCTAAGCGTCGTGGCGTTGAGAATGGCTTCATCGCTTCATAATCGAGTCGGTGCTCGTCTAAGAAATCAGAAACTCGGTCGATAAGCTGCTTTTCAGAACTCGTCACCAAGTGGGCTGGCATTTCTTCCAAACCAATTTCTAAAATAAAATCTGCCATTAGTCCTGCTCCTCCTTCTTGGCGTACTTTCCCTTAGCACCCAAGTACTTTTCACGTAATGCCTCGTCCTTTAACAATGGGAAGCCAAGCTTAGCTCGTTCTTCAATAAAGACCTTTGAAACCTGCCGAGCCATTGTTCGAATTCGGTGCAAATAACCAGCTCGTTCTGTTACAGAAACCGTTCCTCTGGCATCCAAAAGGTTAAAGGTATGAGATGACTTCAAAATATAGTCATAGGCCGGATGAACCAAGCCTAATGCCAAATTATGCTGAGCTTCCTTTTCATAATCATCAAAATGTTGGAGTAACATTTCCTGATTTGACTCCTCAAAGGCATACTTTGAGTGTTCATATTCCGGTTCTTTGAAAATATCACCATACAGAACGCCATGACCCCATTCCAAATCATAAACCGTTGGCACATCCTGGATGTAAGAGGCTAGCCGTTCCAAACCATAGGTGATTTCAGCCGTAACGGAATCAACTTCAATTCCACCAACTTGTTGGAAATAAGTGAACTGCGTCACTTCCATCCCGTCTAACCAAACTTCCCAACCGATTCCGGCCGCACCCATTGAAGGATTTTCCCAGTTATCTTCAACAAAACGAATGTCATGTTCCAAGGGCTTAATACCCAAGGCTTCCAAAGAAGCAAGGTACAATTCCTGAATATTGTCAGGTGAAGGCTTCATCACTACCTGAAATTGGTGGTGTTGGAACAAACGGTTTGGATTGTCACCATAACGACCGTCGGCTGGTCGCCGTGAAGGCTGAACATAGGCTGCTCGCCAGGGTTCTGGACCGTTAGCGCGCAAGAAGGTATAAGGGCTTTGAGTTCCCGCTCCAACTTCGTTATCGTAAGCCTGCATCAAGTTAGCGCCCTTTGCGGCCCAAAACTCTTGCAGGGTCAAAATAATGTCTTGTACTGATAATTTTTCACTGGACATAAGTCTTTCCTTTATTTTTCATCATTAAAATTTTAAAACAATGTGACGAGTTTACGGCTTTCGATCACCTTCCTGGTCCGCTTTTAAATCAGCGAACTTCTTCGTCATGGTTGGATTATTCCTCGTCAACTTTTTGACGGTCAAATCCTCCAACTTATTGTTAGCAAGACGAATCTGATTTTCAGAAGTCGTCAAGCTCTTTTTCACGTTTTCCATCTGACTAATCGCCCGGTCAATCTGTTCGATTGCTTTTTGGAAGTTACTCGAGTAGGAATTATAATTTTTAGCAAAGCGGTCCTTAAAGGCGGTGATGCTATCCTCAAAATTGGTAATATCAATGTTTTGATTTTGCTCCTCAATCAGCGCCCGCCGGTATTGAAGCGAGTCCAAGGCCGCGTTGCGTAAAAGACCGATAAAATGAACAAAAAATTGCGGGCGGATGACGTACATCTTCTCGTAGTCCGGTACCTGAACAATTCCGGTATTATAGTACTCATCATCGGCTTCCAGCATCGAGACTAAGACAGCATATTCGGTGTTCTTTTCCCTGCGGTCCTTATCCAGTTCCTTAAAAAAGTCAGCATTTTTATGCTTCTGTTCAGTTGCGTCCGCCTCGTTTTTCATATCAAACATGATCGAAATAAATTCCACACCATCCTGATAATCTCGGAAAATAAAATCACCCTTCGATCCGGATTGCTTTGAAACCTCGTTGTCCTTCTCAAAGTAGGCATTAGGAAAGGCGTATGGGCGGATTTTGTTGAACTCCTGGTGAGCGTAAACTTCTAGGCTTTCACCAATCTCTTTAGTTGACTGCCGAGCCTTAAAGTCCTTATAGAACTCGACTTGCTCTTGGGCGGCCTGCAGTTGGGCATCATAGTCCGACTTCACCTTTGCCAAGGCCAACTCTTGATCGCGACCTTGGTTTTCAACTTGATTTTTCAAATCGGCTAGTTGCTTTTCTAGTTCCTGTCGATTCTGTCCAGCCTGGTCCTTTTCAGCCTGGTAGGCGCTCTGCAGATGTTCCTTTTGTTTAGCCAGCGCCAACTCCTTTGTGGCAGCCTCCTGATCCTTGAACGCAGCCAACTGTGAACGTAGCTGAGTCAGTTGCTCTTGCAGTTTTGCCTTATCTTGCTGCGCTGCATCCTTTTCAGCCTGCTTAGCCTTCTCCAGCGCCAAATCAGCCTTTTGCTTTTCCTGGTCAATTTGTGCCTTTAATAAGCGTTGTTGACTCTTTTCCCAATCGACCTTTTCCTGAGCTAATTTTTCATCAATGGCCGTTTGCACAGCCACGCCAAGTTGATTCGTATCAACTTGAAGTTCGTCTTTCAAATCCAAGGTATCGCCAACATGGCCGTCCTCGTTTAAAACCAAAACCGTGTCCGACTCCAAATGATACTTCAGTTTGGCCATAAACCCCTCCTTATCTGACAAAAAAACCGCGGTTCACAGCCCCAATGTCAAAATTTGACATCAGGACGCTAACGCGCGGTTCCACCTGATTTCCAACAACCAATTGCTCAGTCGTTGACACTTTCACGGTTCTCAGCTCACCGGGTGCCAGACCGGGTCAAAGCCTTAAACTAATCTATTCATATTATGCCGATTTTTCTTAAAAAGGTCAAGAAGAAAACTTGTTTAAGACAGAAAAAGCCTACTAACCAAGTGATTAGCAAGCCTTTTCAGTAATCATCATCGACCTAATACTCTTAGATTTTCAACAATTCTTTTTCTTTTTCTGCTGCAATTTCATCAATTGCCTTTGTGTTGTCATCCGTCAACTTTTGAGCCTGATCCTCAGCGTCATGGACTTGGTCTTCGGTCATTTCCTTGTCCTTTTTGATTGCATCCATGGCATCACGACGAACGTTACGAACAGCAACCTTAGCCTTTTCAGCTTCAGCCTTAACATCCTTCGCCAATTCCTTACGACGTTCTTCCGTCATTTGTGGAATAGCCAAACGCACGATGTTACCGTCAGAAGCTGGGTTCAAACCCAAATCAGAAACGTTAATCGCCGTCACGATTGCTTCTAAGGCGTTCTTGTCAAATGGTGTAATCAAAAGCAAACGTGCTTCAGGTACTGAAATCGAAGCAACTTGGTTCAACGGCACCATCGCACCGTAATATTCTACTTCTACTCGGTCCAAAATACGGGGGTTGGACCGACCAGTCCGAATTTCTGCTAATTCACGACGCAAAGCTTCTTGGGCGCCCTGCATCCGTTCTTTGGTACTTGTAAAATCAAAAGCCATTATTTTTCTCCAGTGACTGTGGTTCCAATTGTCTCGCCCTTAATGACCCGTTCGATATTACCTGGTTGGTTCAAGTTAAAGACAACAAGTGGCATGTTGTTTTCCATTGAGAGGGATGAAGCGGTTGAATCCATGACCTTCAAGCCTTTTTGAATGATGTCTAAGTGCGTCAAAGTGGTAAATTTCTGAGCATTTGGGTTCGTATTTGGATCTGAATCATAGACACCATCAACACCGTTCTTTGCCATCAAAATCGCGTCAGCATTAATTTCGTTGGCCCGCAAAGCAGCGGTTGTATCAGTTGAGAAGTATGGCGAACCAGTTCCCGCAGCAAAGATGACAATCCGCCCCTTTTCAAGGTGGCGAATGGCCCGACCACGAATGTAAGGCTCTGCAATCTGTTGCATCGTAATCGCCGTTTGCACGCGTGTATCAACACCGGCTCGCTCTAAAGCATCTTGAAGGACCAAAGCGTTCATAGTCGTTCCAAGCATTCCGGTATAATCAGCGCGTGACCGCTCCATCCCAACACGGGCAGCGGGTCCACCACGCCATAGGTTACCACCACCAACAACGATGGCAATTTGAGTGCCCATATCATGGACTGCCTTGATTTCCTTGGCAATTTGGGCGACTGTCTGCAGGTCAATTCCCTGACCCTTAGCACCAGCCAAGGCTTCGCCTGACAGCTTCATTAAAACTCTTTTATACTTTGTATCCGTCATGGTTTTCCTCTTTCTTATCGCTATCTATTATAGCAAAAATATAGTCGCCAATTCCAAAAAAAAGCATCCAAATTTTTGGATACTTTTTAAATGAACTTAGCTGTTGATTTGCTTAGCAACTTCTTCAGCCAAGTTTGTGGTTTGCTTTTCGATACCTTCGCCAACTTGGTAGCGAACGAATGACTTCACAGTCATACCGTTTTGCTTAACGAAATCAGCAACCTTTTGGTCACCATTCTTAACAAAATCTTGGTCCAGCAAAGTGATATCCGCCAAGAACTTCTTGATCCGGCCTTCAACCATCTTTTCCTTGATGTTGTCAGGCTTGCCATTCAAGTCTTCAGAAGCCAATTGAACTTCCTTTTCCTTAGCAATAACATCTGCAGGAACTTGATCATCAGAAACATACTGTGGCGCAATAGCGGCGATGTGCATAGCCACATCACGGGCTGCTTCTTCATTTGAACCAGTCAAAACGGCCAAAGCAGAAATTGAGCCACCCATGTGTGAGTAAGCACCGAAGACTTCACCGTCAGTCTTTTCAGCAGTAGCGAAACGGCGCAAAGTAATCTTTTCACCAGTAATCTGAGAAACGTTGATGATCTTATCGTTAACAGTTCGGTCTTCTTCACCAGCAACTGGTAAAACTAAAGCAGCTTCAACGTCTGCAGGTTGCTTTTCCAAGATTGTCTTAGTAACAGCAACTAACAAGTCATTAAATTCCTTGTTACCGGCAACGAAATCAGTTTCTGAGTTCAATTCGATGATGGCAGCCTTGTTGCCTTCAGTCATCACGTAAGTCATACCTTCGGCAGCAACACGGTCACCCTTCTTAGCGGCCTTTGCCATTCCTTTTTCACGCAACAAGTCAATTGCCTTTTCGATGTCGCCTTCAGCTTCAACCAAAGCCTTTTTGGCATCCATCATTCCAACAGATGTCTTATCACGTAATTCCTTCACTAACTTTGCAGTAACAGCCATGCAAATGCTCCTTTAGCTCCTTTAGCTTCTTTATTATCTTTTAACAGTCTCTAGTATAGCATAGAAAAAGCCGTTCAGCGTCCCAAGCAGGTCCACCGGAACGGCAAATCAATAAACGAATTTCAACTTAGTTGTCTTTTTCAACGATTGTTGTGATTTCTTCGATTGATTCCGTGTTTTCGTCACCTTCGATGAAAGCATCTTCAGCAGCGTTGTCTTGACCTTGACGGCCTTCGATAACGGCATCAGCCATCTTAGCAGTAATCAAACGAATGGCACGGATAGCGTCATCGTTTGCAGGAATCTTAACATCAACATCGTCAGGATCAGCGTTTGTGTCAATCATAGCAACAACAGGGATGTTGAGCATGTTGGCTTCCTTAACAGCGATTTCTTCCTTCTTAGGGTCAACAACAAACAAAACATCTGGCAAGTCTTGCATGTCTTCGATTCCACCCAAGAACTTTTCCAACTTCTCACGTTGCTTGTTCAACAAGACAACTTCCTTCTTAGGCAGTTGTTCGAAAGTACCATCTTCGGCCATTGCCTTCAAGTCCTTCAAACGTTGAACACGCGTCTTGATTGTGTTCCAGTTAGTCAAAGTTCCACCCAACCAACGGTGGTTGATATAGAATTGACCAGCACGCGTTGCTTCTTCAGCGATTGCATCAGATGCTTGCTTCTTAGTACCAACAAACAAGATGTTAGCCCCATCAGCTGAAGCATTACGGATAAAGTTGTAAGCTTCGTCAATCAACTTAACAGTCTTTTGCAAGTCGATGATGTGAATGCCGTTACGTTCCGTAAAGATGTATGGTGCCATCTTTGGGTTCCAACGACGAGTTTGGTGTCCAAAGTGAACCCCTGCTTCGAGGAGTTCCTTCATTGTAATAACTGCCATAGTGGCCTCCTAGGTTTAACCTCCGGTAAATTCTTGGTCCGTGCTGACAAATGATCAATCACTTGCACCTGCACGTTCTCGTTTACCGTGTGTATTTTTGTTGTATCCACAACAGGTACTAGTTTACTAAGATTTTGAGCGAAAAGCAAGGATTTTTCTGATTTTAACTAGAACATATTACTTCAAAGAAAAAACCAGCCATAATCGGCTGGCCAATGTTTCTAATCTTCTTCGTTGCCTAATTCCTGACCCAAAGTTTTGGCCAAAACAGCATTTTGTCCGGTTTGGTCCAAATCGGCACCATTCGTAACAATCAAATTAGCATCTGACTTAGCCAAAGCTTCGAAAGCATTAATCGATTGGTTATTGAAATAGTTTTGGTCGGCGTTCTTCAAAGCAGCCTGAACCTTATCAATCCGATAACTTTCGGCATCTGCTTTTGTTCGCGTCGCCTCGGCGTTGGCCTTGGCCGTAGCAATTAAGGCCTCATTGTTCGCTTTGGCCCGGAGTTCAATTGACTTGGCCTCCCCTTCAGCTTGCGAAATAGATGCCACCCGTTCCCGGTCAGCCTTCAACTGTGTGTCCATTGAAGACTGGATAGCTGCGCTTGGCTTCAATTCGTCAATGTTAATCCGATCAACATTAATACCATAAGTATTCGTTAAATCACCAATCGCTTCAGCCAAGTCCTTATTAATTTGACTGGTTGAGCCTAAGGCCTCGTTCAATTCCATCCGCCCAATAATGTCGCGCAAGTGACCGCGAACCAACTGTTGCATTGATTCAATCGAATTCGTGTTTTCATACGAATACTTCACAGGATCCGTGATATGGAAATTCAAAGTCACTGTCGCTCCAATATCAGCGTTATCCTTGGTGATAACTGAATAACCTGCCAACTTCAGTGGTTGCAGGGCCAAGGAAACTGTCCTGATTTTTTGTACCAAAGGCAAGCGGAAATTCAACCCCGTCTGCCGCGTTGACGAATACTTCCCCAACGTTTCCAAAAGGCCAACACTATTTTGAGGCACAATCTTAAAGGAAACCAGGGCCAAAACGATTACAACAATGATGATAATCAGCAAAATCGACATAAATACCGTCCTTACTTTTTCTGGAGGATTAAGACGTTCCCCTCGGCACGCTCAATCACATAGGTCTCTTCTGGAACCACATTAGTCCCAAAAGCTAAATCATAGTGATAAAAATTGCCAATAACCTTCACTAACTTCTCTCTCGGGTCGCAGTCTCTAAAAGACACTTGACGCCCAATAATATTGTTTAATTCAAAAGTAGTAATCATTATTTGCCACCTTCAATTCAAATGATTTATTCCATTTTACCATGGATCAAGAGTCTCATAAAATCCCTCAACCTATTTCTGCCAAATTGTCGAATCGACTGCCCGTTCCATTAGGAAGGCTTCTTTTTGCGGTCGACTCAGGTGCTTAAATTTAGCCTCAGCCGAAAGGGCATCATGCTTATTCGCAAACGTTTCTTGGTAAATCAGCTGCAGTGGGTGCCTGGCCTTTACTCTGGTAAATTTGGCGCCCCTCCCTGCCTGATGGACTAAAAACCGTCGGTGAGCGTTATCGGAAAAGCCACCATAAAAATAGCCATCAGCCGTATAAAGCACATAAAAATCATAAGTCTTGTCATGCTCATCTGCCATGATTGAAGTCTCCCCTCCTTGAGGGTTAGCAAAATTCCCTCCTCGCGCAACCATCTTGATCGAGTTTACAGTTGCCAAGGTTGCCCATACAAAATTTCTTGTACCTGAGGCGTGTACTCGTTAGCAGCTGTATAGGCAATAATTGGTGGCAAAATTCGAACACCACCCGGCTTGCCCGACTTAATCGCTTCTACTAAAACCATGTTGGCTTCACGGTCAGCCTTGCCGTAAACAAACTGAATGCGCTTGACCGCTAATTTTCGGGCAGCCAAGGAGGACATAATATCTTCCAATCTGTCTGGACGGTGCACCAGATAAAATTTACCGTTGTTCTTCAACAACTTATTAGCAACTTGAGCTAAGCGTGGTAAATCAATGGCAATTTCATGCCGGGCTAACTGATAATGTTCATCCAAGTTTTGCTTGGTTTTTTCATTCAAGGAAAAATAAGGTGGGTTCGACAAAACCGTATCCACCGAGCCCGGCTTAATCTCAGTAAAAATTTCCTGCATATCAGACTGAATCACGCTCACGCGCTTTTCCAAGTGATTTAACACAACTGAACGCTGTGCCATCTCCGCTAAGTCTTGTTGCAGTTCCACTAATTTTACCTGGCCAGTGACCTTGGCAGCATAAAAGAGGCCAATTGCGCCCGTACCTGCTCCCAAATCAACCGAAAGCCCCCGCCCCTTTTGCTTAGGTTTAGCAAAATAAGCTAAGAGAACAGCGTCTAACGAGTAAGAAAACATATCTGGATTTTGAATAATTTGAATCTGTTGTGATGGCAGGCCGTCTAGGCGTTCTCCTGCTCGTAATTTTTCTACTACCATGGTTTGTTGCAATATCTCCATAAACTAAGTAAAATTATTCTGTTAAGTCAATTAGAAAGGGACAAGCAGATGTTATTCTATCGCTTTATCCGGGTCTTTACTGTGACCTTTGTGGCCATTATTAATGGTCGCGTTACCTACCTCCACAAGGAGCGCCTACCAAAAAACGAAAATTATGTTTTGGTTGGACCACACCGTTCTTGGTGGGATCCCGTTTGGTATGCCATGGCGGCCTACCCAAAACGTTTCATTTTTATGGCTAAAAAGGAACTTTTCAAAAATCCCGCTTTGCGTGCCTTAATTACTACCTTGGGCGCCTTCCCAGTTGACCGGCGCAATGTTGGGGCCGATACCATCAAACATCCCGTCAACGAGTTAAAGGATGGCCAGCGCTCGCTCATCATGTTCCCAACCGGATCACGGCATTCTCAAAAGTTAAAATCAGGATCAATCCTGATTGCCAAGCTTTCAAAGAAGCCGATTGTCCCAGCAGTATACCAAGGGCCTGTGAAGTTTTCACACTTATTTAAACGCAATAATACCACAATTAATTTTGGTGAACCAATCGCAATTGACCCCAAAGCCCGCTTGACGGACGAAAAAATTGCCGAATACAATCAAAAGATTCAAGAATCCTTTGATGCTTTGGACAAAGAAATTGATCCAAACTGGGTTTACGTTGATCCAAAAGCACAAAAAAAATAAGCCGCTGGGCTTATTTTTTTTGTGCTTTGGCATTTTGCGCCTTCATTTGAGCCATCATCTGATTCAACTTCTTTTGTGATGGCTTCTGGCCCATTGACATCATCATTGATTTCATCATTTCTTCTGAAATCGGTGGGTTCTTCGCCAAGTATGACTTCATCGTAAAGCGGGCCAAGAAGAATCCCCCAACCAAACCAACGACCAAAGCCAAAATTCCAACTAATATAACCATTATTGGTCTCCTTTAACTACGAAAATCTATAAAATATTATAGCATAAAGGTTGGCTTGACAGTATCTTTTTACAAAAACAGTGGAAAACGAGTCGATAATTTACATAAAACATCCCTTTATCCACTATTTTAAATTTAATCCCCTTTTTGTAATAAAATTTAATATTTCTTAAACTTTTTTTGCGAACATTTGTTTGCTTTTCGAGTTAAAATTCGCTAAGATAAACATAGTAAATACAGGTAGGAAAGTACATATGGCAAGTTCTGATTCAAAACAAATTCAAGTCTTGAGATTTATTCACGACTATCAAAGTAAAAACGGTTTCCCACCCACTATTCGTGAAATTGGTGAAGCAGTCGGCCTATCTTCTTCTTCGACCATCCATGGTCACATTGCCCGTTTGATTAAAAACGGCTACCTTGAGAAGAAAGGCGAAGGAACCAAGGCTCGGGCGATTGAAGTAACACCAGCCGGTTTTGAAATTCTTGGTATTTCAGCCACTTCGGGCAAGATTCCGCTCTTAGGATTAGTGACAGCTGGTCAACCAATTCTAGCAGTCGAACAAGAAGCAACCGAATTCTTCCCCATTCCAGAAAATCTAATTCCCTACGATGGTGATCTCTTTATGCTCAACGTTCGCGGTGAATCAATGATTAATATCGGTATTTTAGATGGCGACAAGGTGATTGTTCGTCGGCAACAAAATGCCGACAACGGTGATATTGTTGTTGCCATGAACGAAGACAACGAGGCCACGGTCAAGCGCTTCTTCCAAGAAGGTGGTCACTACCGCCTGCAACCAGAAAACGATACAATGGCGCCTATTATTTTGGAATCTGTGTCCATTTTGGGAAAAGTCGTCTCCCTTTACCGTGATGCTATTTACTAAAAACAACTTGCTCAAGGCTCTACTACAAAATGTAGTAGAGTTTTTTTAACCCCAAAATAGCAGCGCTAAAAAAGCCACCAATTTTTCAGTCGGTGGCTCTATCAAAATTATTTATGCAAAGCTTGATTCCGCGGGGACACGGACCAGGTCCATTTCAACCAATATTTGGGCAATTTCAACCGTATTCCAGGCAGCGCCCTTCAGCAAATTGTCAGAAACAACCCACAAGTGGAAAGCACCCGGATTTTCCAAATCAGGGCGAATGCGACCAACAAAAGTTTCCCGCTTACCTTCAGCCAAAAGAGGTTGAGGGTAGGTTTGTGTGGCTGGGTCATCTTCAATAATCACGTTATCAACGGCACCAATTGCCTGACGAATTTGGTCAGGCGTCACGTTTTCGTCACCAGTATCAATATAGACACTTTCACCATGACCAATCATAACTGGCACGCGAACAGCCGTACCCGTCACCTTAATGTCCTTAGCATTCTTGTCGCCCAAGATAATCTTTTTCGTTTCATGGATCATCTTGTATTCTTCGTGTGTGTAACCTTCCTCTTCGAAGACATCAATTTGTGGCAGCAAGTTAAAGGCCAAGGGGAAGTGCTTTTTATCACCCTTCACAGGTAAAACATGGGCTAACTCCGCCATGTTATCTCCCAACAAACGAGCCTGTGCTTCAGCCAAAACTTCGTCCATCGCTGCTTTTCCAGCACCTGAAGCCGCCTGATAAGTCGAAATAATCACCTGGTTCAAGCCAAATTGTCGGTAAACTGGGTCAAGCGCCATCACCAATTGCGTCGTTGAGCAATTAGGGTTAGCAATAATTCCTTGATGCTCCTTTAACGCAGCGGCATTAACTTCTGGGACGACCAATGGCACCTGATCATTCATCCGCCAGTAAGAAGAATTGTCAACAACAACCGCACCAGCTTTAACAGCTGCCGGAGCCAAAGTCTTTGAAGTTGATCCACCAGCAGAGGCCAGCACAAGATCAACATCAGTAAAGGAATCTTCCGTTGCTTCTGCAACGGTTAACTCCTGATTCTTAAAGCTGATTTTTTGACCGGCTGAACGAGCAGAAGCCAAAGCCTTGACCTCACCAACCGGAATCGTTGATTGAGCCAATTGGTCCAAAATTCGACGTCCAACAGCACCCGTTGCACCGAGTACCGCCACATTATAGGCTGTCTTTGCTACCATAAAAAATTCTCTCTTTCTTTTTTAAATGACATAATCATCAACATAAGAAAATCAGTCTGTCTTCAAGGCGCTTTCAATTTGCCTTTGAATATCAGCTGCCTGAATAAAGGTCTGATGACGAATAGGTCGCTGGAATAAATTCTTCACTTGGTCAGGAATGGTCGTTTTGGTTGCTGCTGCCAAAGCAGTTAAGCCCCCTTCTCCACCAATAACTTCTTCACCCAGTGCTGCAAGAACCGTTTGTGGGAACTTATAAGGGCTAGCAGTTGCAGCCAAAAGGGTTGGATGGCCATCATCTTGGTACTGATGAACGGCCACCGCCGTGTGCGGATCAATCAAGTAACCAGAAGCAACAAAAGTCTTTCGGATCGTTTCTTCAACTTGGTCTTGATCTGTCCAACCAGCAGAAAACTTCATTAAACCAGCTCTTGTTTTTTCTGCCAAGTGATAGCTGCCCTGACTTTGTAGGTCTGCCATATCCTTTTTGATCAAGTCAGCATCCTGGCCACCAGCAAAATACAGCAGGCGTTCCAAGTTTGACGAGACCAAAATATCCATAGCCGGTGCATTCGTCACCTTGAAGTCACGATTCTTATTGTATACCCCTGTTTGGAATAATTCTGTTAAAACATGATTTTCGTTCGAAGCAACCGTAAAATCAGCCACCGGCAAGCCAATTTGACTGGCATAATAAGCTGCTAGCATATTCCCAAAATTACCTGTTGGCACGAGTACATCAATTTCTTCACCAGGCTTAATTTGGCCGCTTTCAACTAACTGACCATAACCGTAGAAATAATAGACAATCTGTGGGACCAAGCGACCAATATTAATCGAATTCGCCGATGAGATTTGAATATCTTCTTCCTTTAAGAAGGTTGCAAAATTTGAATCACCTAAAAGACCTTTAACAGCCTGCTGAGCATCATCAAAATTCCCCTCTATGCCATAAACATAAGTATTTTTTCCCGGTTCGGAGACCATTTGTTGGCGTTGAATATCCGAAACGCCAACTTGTGGGTACAAAACTGCAATTTTTGTGCCAGGTACATCAGCAAAACCAGCCATAGCCGCCGTTCCGGTATCCCCAGACGTTGCTGTTAAAATGGCAATTTCTTTGTTGAGCCCCTCTTTTTTAGCTGCTGTCATCACTAAATGGGGTAAGGCCTGAAGGGCAATATCTTTGAAGGCCAATGTTGGGCCATGAAAGAGCTCCAAATAGTACAAGTTGTTCCCTGCATCTTTAATTGGCACAATTTTATCGGTATCCCATTGGCTACCATAGGCTGCCTGCACAACGGCTTGAATTTCTGCTTTAGTAAAATCAGGCAAAAAAGCAGCAAAAATTTCAACCGCCAGGTCCTGATAGGATTGTTGACCGATGGTCTTTAAATCCAGATGCAAAGTTGGCCACTGATTTGGCACGTAAAGACCACCATCTGGTGCTAATCCCCGGAGGATGGCCTGGGCGGCAGAAACAGCAGGGGCTTCTCCCCGGGTCGAGACATATTCCATGACGCACTCCTTCAATCTCATTGATTTCTAATGGTATTATAACAAAAACATTCCTTTTTAGGCAGGAAAATGGTAAAGTTAATAGAAATTATCCTTACTTGACAGTAAAAAACGATAGAAGGAGTCATCATGGAAGTTAAGATTGGCCTTTTTGGCTTAGGAACAGTTGGGATGGGCTTGTTAACCATCTTAGAGGAACAAAAAGAAAAAATCAGTGAAAATACTGGTTTAGAACTGACCGTAAAAACCGCAATGGTCACTTCTTTAACCAAGGACCGTCCTGGTTTAAGCTCCACCATCCAACTGACCAAAGACCCAAAAGACATCTTAGATGATCCAGAAATTGATTTGGTTGTTGAAGTTGCCGGTGGTACTGGTCCTGCTAAAAATTGGATCAAGTCCGCTTTGGCAAGTAAAAAGCCGGTCATTACGGCTAATAAGGACCTGATTGCCACCGCTGGAGAAGAACTGCTCGACTTAGCAAACAAGGCTCAGGTCCCTCTCCTATACGAAGCGGCTGTTGCCGGTGGTATCCCAATTATCAAAACCCTGCGCGAATATTTCCGGACCGATACAATTCGTTCGCTAGCTGGTATTGTTAACGGTACAACCAACTACATGTTGACTCAAATGGCCGATAATGACCTGTCTTACGGAGATGCTCTAAAGAAAGCGCAAGACTTAGGCTTTGCCGAAGCAGATCCTACAAATGATGTCGCCGGCTACGATGCCGCCTACAAGGCCATTATTTTGGCTCGCCTGGTCTTTGGATTAGAAGTCGGCTTACAAGACATTCAAATTACCGGTATTCAAAAGATTACTGACGAAGACATTGCCGCCGTGAAAGCTTTGGGTGGCCAGCTCAAGCTCCTTTTTCGCATTGATCAAATCAGTGCCAATTCAGTCGCGGTGATCGTGGCTCCTCAGGTCGTCTTACCACAATCACCTCTGTCACAGGTCCACAATGAAAATAATGCCATTGTTGTGAACAGTGATAACCTTGGTCAAACGCTTTTCTATGGACCTGGGGCTGGTGCACGCCCAACTGCCCAAGCTGTCTTGGCCGATATTTTGGCTGCCGCAACTACACCAAAGGACGCTCAGCAACCGTTGCCAGAAAAACAGATGACATTAGCTAGTCAACGAGGCCAGGCCTATTGCTGGATTTTGAATACAACTGAAACAACTAGCGTCAGCCAAGACACCAAGGATGAACTCCGATCATTGATCGTCCGTCAAGCCAGCCATGAAAATAGCCGACTTGGCTCTCAGCTTGTCCTTTATACCAAAGAAATGTCCAAAGATCAGCACGATGTTCTTCTTGCTGCTTTAACAACCAATCGGACATTAGCGAAGGAGTTTGTGATTTATCCATGCTAACCATTACTGTACCCGCCAGTTCAGCCAATCTTGGTCTCGGCTTTGATTGCCTTGGATTGGCACTAGACCTTAATTTAACCGTAACCATTGGCCCAAAAACTAATACTTGGCAAGTTGATCACCCATTTGGCGCAGATATTCCAAATGATGAAAGCAATCTCATTGTTCAAACTGCTCGATTTGTTGATCCAGATATTCCCCCCCACCAACTAGTCGTTAAAAGTGACATTCCACTGGCTCGCGGCCTGGGATCTTCGTCATCAGCATTAGTTGCTGGCCTTTTCTTAGGACACTATTTGGTGGGGCAAACGATTAATCGTCATCAAATTTTACAAGAGGCAGCAGCCCTTGAGGGTCACCCAGACAACGTTGCACCAACTATTTTAGGTGGCCTACAATTAACAGACGAAAACAAAATTGGCGTACAAGCCACCCCCCTTCCTTTTCCAAAAGACTTAGTCGCGGTAACCTTTATCCCAGATTATTCATTAAAAACAGCGGCAGCCCGAGCAGCCTTACCTACAACCTTGGCACTCAAAACAGCCGTTCACCAAAGCCAACACCTCGCCAACTTGGTTGCAGCTTGCTACTTAGGTGATCAAAAGCGATTAATGGCTTTAGTAGAAGAAGACCAAATGCATGAACCCTATCGGGCTGATTTGGCACCTGAATTTTTACAAATTCGTACCTTAGCACACCACCTAGGCCTTGCAGGAACATACCTATCGGGAGCTGGACCGACAGTTGTCTCACTGGTTACAAAAAAACAAGCTGACCAACTGCTTGAAGCCATTAATGGCCTCAACCTTAACGGCACAGCCATGGTTTTAGCTGTACAGCAAACTGGTACAACCTTCACGGGTTCATTGGACTAAGGTCACCCATTTGCTTTTGACTTAATGAAAGGAGTGTCGGTTTCTGACCGGCAATATTATGAAAGTAACAAAATTTGGTGGTTCCTCTTTAGCAACTGGAGCCCAGTTTGAACGTGTCATCGATATTTTAAATCAGGATGAAAGCCGGCAAGTCGTCGTGACCTCCGCCCCTGGTAAGGCAAAGGAATTTCCAATCAAGGTCACTGACCTCTTAATTCGCTATGCCAACGAAACCATCAACGATGAGGACGCTACTGAAACTGTCTTAGCGTTAAAAGAACGCTACCAAACGATTGCCGACTACTTTAACCTCGATCAGGGAGTTTTCCAAACGATTCCTGACCAAATTGACCAATTGGCGGATCATCATTATCGCTCCTACTCTTATTTGCGAGCTGCTTTTGCTGCCCATGGCGAGTATTTAAACGCACAATTGCTAGCCTTGATTCTTCAATCTAAAGGCGAAAAGGCAGTCTTCGTTGATCCAAAACAGCTTCATATGGAAACCGATGCAACAACTGCAACCCTAAATGAAACAGACACTTACCGAGACCTCGGAGCCTTTGAAATCAAAGATGACACCCGTTATATTTTCCCAGGTTTCTTTGGCTACAATGACCGGGACGAGATGGTGACCTTTTCTCGCGGTGGTTCAGATATTACCGGTGCTATTTTGGCTCGTGGCTTGATGGCAGAAGTTTATGAAAACTTTACAGATGTTTCGGCTATTTACGCTGTTAATCCTCGGTTAGTCGGCCACCCCGCAGCGATTAAAAACATGTCTTATAGTGAGATGCGCGAATTATCCTACGCCGGTTTTGCGGTCTTCCATGATGAAGCCATCATCCCAGCAATTCAGGCTCAGGTGCCAATTAACGTCAAAAATACCAATGACCCAACCGCTCCTGGTACTTGGATTGGCCCAGCTGAACAAAATAAGCCGGAACGCCGTGTAACGGGAATTGCCGCTTCGGACAACTTTTGTGCCCTTTACCTTCACCGTTACCTATTAAACAAGGAAATCGGCTTTACCATGCGCATTTTAAAAATTTTGGACCGGCATGATGTTCCCTACGAACACATGCCCTCTGGAATTGATGATTTGACGATTATCTTCAATAAGAAAAGCCTCAATAAGGAACAAATCGAACAAATCCAAACAGATATCGAGCGTGAATTGTCACCCGATACAATGGCTTGGCATGATAACTTTGCTATTATCATGGTTGTCGGACAAGGAATGATCAATCGTGTTGGTGCTTTCACTGAAATCGTTACACCACTAAAGGACGCCGGTATCTCGTTGCAGATGGTTAACCAAGGTGCTTCTGAAATTTCAATTATGCTTGGTGTCGAATCCAAAGATGTTGATAACGCGGTCAAAGCAATTTATCATAACATCTTTTAAAGTAAAATTAGTTTAAACAAGACCATTGCACCATGATGGTCGTTTTTTGCCCTCAATCAATTAGACGGTTTCGGCGTGCAAATAACACAAAAAAGAAAACAGAACCTTTGATAGGCGTGAACGCTAATAAAAAAGGCTGGACGGTTTAACCCGTCCAGCCTTTTTCTGATTTATTCTAACAAATTAAGCTTGTTGGACTTTTGCATATGACTCAGACACAGGCTTGGTCACGATTTCGTTGATTTCACCCAACAATGTGTTCAAAATCTGTTCTGCGGCCATCAAGTCCTTAATCTTGTCATTTTCTTGGACTTGCTTAGCGACAGCATCCCATTCCTTTTCTTGCTCAGGAGTAGGTTGTTGCTGTGCTTGCATCATTTGTTGCACAGTCATTTGGATTGCTTGGAATTGCTTGAACAAATCCTTGGCAGCAGCATCAGCCTGAACTGCATCAAAGGCAGTCAGCCATGACTTGTATTGGTCAGTTTCAACCAAAACTTTGGCCATTGAGTTTGCGTTATCGTAAATGTTAACAGTCATTCTTATCCCTTTCAAGTGCAAATCGGAGTAATAAAATTACTAATCATTCTTAATTAAATACTCCACTAATAGTATCCCATACTTTGGCCGCACCGGCAACAGTAGTATTAACACCATTGCTGAAATTATGTGCTGCGTCAGTAAACCAATTTGATGATGACGAAGATGATGAAGTATTAGTATTGCTAGTGCTCGTTTGACTAGCATCTGAAACACTAAAGTTATCTCCGGTCGTATTTGGTAAAATTTGACCCAATGAAGTTTTAACAAAGTAGCCAATTGTGCCCATCAAGCCGATTGGTAGCGAACTAGTATTGTCACCTTCCAAACCTTCCCAGGAAACTTGAACAATATCCTTGGTATAAGCCACGGCCCATGAATCCTTTGATGAATTAGCATTGTTTGAATCATTAGGATTTTCAGTCGTTCCAGTTTTACCAGCAATCTTATAACCAGATGGTGCTGCACCCGTTCCAGTTCCACTGGTATAGGTACCAAGCATCATCTTGGTCATATTATCCGCAACTGATTTTGAAATCACTTGCTTTTGAGTTACCTTTGGCTGCGCTACGATGACCTTACCAGAAGAATCAACAATTTTAGTAATATAGTGTGCTTGTGACATTGTTCCGTCATTTGCAAAAGCCGTATAGGCAGACGCCATTTGAGATGGTGACACACCAGTCGTCAAACCACCAAGGGCCAAGGCATAATTTTTATCTGCATCAACCAATGGCAAGCCAAACTTCTTACCAGAATCAAAGCCAACATTGACACCTAACTTATTCAACAAATAAACAGCTGGAATATTATATGAATGCTCTAAGGCCACATACATTGGCACATCAGCCGTTTCGACATTCAGCGCATTATTTGGAGAATAATTATTCGTACCAAAGGTCATCTTCTTATTAGGTAACTTGGTATTAATACTGTAACCAGCTTCCAATGCTGGCGCATAAACAACCAAAGGTTTAATAATCGATCCGGGTTGCAACTGTGACTGAGTGGCACGGTTGAAGCCGCGGAAAGTATGTTGGGTTTCACGGCCACCGATAACGGCTCGGACCCCACCTGTCTTAGCATCTAAGACAATCGAAGCCGACTGTGCCTGTGACTGATTGCCAAAAAGACTACTCTTCTGGAAATCATTTTGCATGTTTTCCTGGTCCTTTTGGTTTAGAGTTGTATAGATTTTATAACCGCGGTTCATGATGTCTTTTTCGTCCAAACCGTATTTATTGACGGCTTCGTTAATCACGGCATCAAAGAACCATGGATAATGGTACGACTCATCACCCGTATAGTTGTCATGCAACACAATATCAGTTGCCTGAGCAGCCTTTTCCTGCTCCTTGGTCAACTTCTTGTTTTCATACATTGTTTGCAAAACCAAGTTTCTACGAGCCTTTGAGCGGTCTGGATTATCGATTGGATTAAAGCCAGAAGGATTCGTTAGCATGCCGGCCAGAGTAGCCGCTTGTTCCGTCGTCAAGTCCTTTGCGTGAACACCAAAGTATTTCTCAGAAGCATCTTCAACCCCCCAAACACCATGACCAAACCATGCATTATTCAGGTACATCGTCAAAATTTGATTTTTCGAATAAACCTGTTCAACTTGCATCGATAAGAAAATCTCTTTGGCCTTTCGAGTAAAGGTTTGCTCTTGGGTCAAATAAGCATTTTTTACCAGTTGCTGGGTAATGGTCGATCCACCACCAGAAATGACATGTGAACCGGTCAAGCGGTTGCGAACAAACAAGTACGCTGCTCGACCAAGGCCAGAAACGGAGAACCCATGTTCTTTATAAAAATTACGATCCTCAATTGACAGAACAGCATCGCGCATATTCTGTGAAATCTGATCATATTTGACATAGGTACCTTTTTGCGAGTACAACGACCCAGCATAGTTATTCGAACTATCGTAGATATTCGTCGTTTGTGATAGTGAGGCTTCCAGCTTTTGTACGTGCGTCGTCTTGGCCATCGTCACTAAGTAGACTGACGTCACTAAGAACAGCGACATAAAAATCAGAATCAGAAGTCGACCAATTTGATACCGGTTCCAAGTGGGAGCCGTTCGTTTCCAAAAGGCTGTATTTTTAAGTGAAAATTTTGCTTTCATCCATTTTCCTTTAACCAACAGGGCTCATGCCTGTCGCATAACGCACAGGTGGTCACCGATAAAAAGAGTTTTTTACATTTCCTTTGGTGCCTGCACACCAAGGATTGAGAGCGCAATTGTCAAAGTCGTGGAGACGGCCTTAACCAAAGCGAGGCGACCATTCAAGTTTTCGTCTTCTGCCAAAATCTTAGAATTAGCATAATACTTATTGAACGAACGAGCCAACGTTAATGCATATTTAGCAATTACTGACGGTTCACGGTGGTCAAAGGCACGCACAACAGTAGCAGGAAAGTTTGCCAAGGTCGTCACAATATCCCACGTTTGTGAATCATCCAGACTGATTTGTCCTTCGTTAACCGCAACGCCTGCCTTCCGGAGAATTGATTGGGCCCGTGCATTCGTATATTGCACGTATGGTCCGGTATCCCCTTCAAATCGAACAACTTCACCAAGGTTAAAGTCAAAGTTATTGGTCCGGTCATTCATCAAATCGTGGAAGACCACCGCTCCAGCGCCGACTTCTTCGGCCACCTGGTCTTTGTTGGCCAAATCAGGGTTCTTTTCATTGATTTGTGAAAGGGCAAGCTCGTGAGCGTCATCCAAAACATCCTTCAACAAGACAACATCACCCTTACGAGTTGACATCTTCTTACCGTTAAAGGTAATCAAACCAAAGGAAATGTGTTCAACATCATCCGCCCATGGTAAGCCAAGCAAAGTCAAAACAGCCTTTAATTGCACAAAATGCTCACGCTGTTCGCCACCAACAACGTACAAAGACTTCGCAAAATCATAAGTTTCCTTACGATAAATGGCTGCTGCCAAATCACGGGTCATGTACAAAGTGGCACCATCAGTTCGCTTAATCATCGCTGGTGTCAAATTTTCATTAATTGGTGACAAGTCAACAATTTGTGCACCCTGTGATTCCTGCAGCAGGTTCTTTTCTTCCAACATTTCAACGACTTTATCCATCTTGTCGTTGTAGAAAGCTTCCCCATTAAAGGAATCAAATTCAATGCCCAAACGATCATAAATTTCTGTAAATTCCTTCAATGATTCTTCACGGAACCAGGCCCAAAGGCGCTTAGCCTCTGGGTCACCATCTTCAAGCTTCTTAAACCAAGCACGGCCTTCATCGTCCAATGATGGATCTTCCTTCGCTTTATCGTGAAATTCCACATAATACTTCAGAAGAGTGGCAATTGGATCGGCCTTGACCTCCTCCTCAGATCCCCAAGTCTTATAAGCATAAATCAGCTTACCAAACTGGGTGCCCCAGTCACCAAGGTGGTTGATTTTAACCGGTTGATAGCCGTTTTCTTCAGCTAAGTTCGCCAAAGCATTTCCAATCACTGTCGACCGCAGGTGCCCCATTGACATTGGCTTAGCAATGTTTGGAGAGGACATATCCAAAGTAATATTTTGTCCTTGACCACGGTTGTTTTTACCATACTGGTCACCAGCAGTCAAAACAGCGGTCAATGTTTCTTGTGTCATCGCCTGCTTGTCCAAGAAAAAGTTGATGTAAGGGCCAGTTGCGACAACCTTTTCAAAACCACTTTGGTCGATTTGTTCAACGAGGTCAGCCGCAATTTGTTGTGGGGCTTTCTTTAAAACCTTTGCCAAAGTAAAGGTTGGAAAAGCCAAGTCACCCATCTTGGTGTCCTTAGGCGCTTCGACCTTGTTTGCGATTTCTTCAGCTGTCATGTCAGGTAGGACCGCCTGTAAGGCGGAAGTCACTGCTTGATTTGTTGCCATTGCTATTATCCTTTTATTAATTGCTTCACTATCTTGCAAAAGAGGACTCGTCTCTTATTAACCAAAGAGACGAGCCCTGCCCGCGGTACCACTCTAATAGCCATGATGGCCACCTTGTTATCAAATTCTGAGCAGAAAAAGCCGCGCGGGCCAGGGCCAGCCCTTAACTCACACTAACGTTAAGGTCACTGCAAAGCTGGGCACCTGCCTTCTATCTTTTTCAATTACAACCAAGAAGGCCTTATTCAGACTTTTTATCCTGGGGTGCTGCCTTGATGACTTCCACATCGGCCATTCGAACAACAGCGCGGTGGTTCATTTCATTGACGGCTGGTTGGTCAGCTGGATCATTTTCAATGATTTCGACCAACAATGCATTTTCGTAAACCTTTTCAACCTTACCGGTAAAGGGATTTTCAAGGTTCCCGTATGCTGGGGCGAGCAACTCATCCCCCACATGATACTTGGATTCTTGCTTTTCGTCTTCCTTGCTCATCACAGCCTCCTGCTTACTTTCATATAGGTCACTATTATACCATAAAGTTTCAAGATGTTAGTAAATCAGCCACCAGGGCGATAATGTCTTCAGCAACTTCTGTTTTCAATTTAGCCGCCACCCGGATGGGGTCTTGGTCGGCGGTGACCAAGGTCACCTTGTTCGTATCCTTGTTAAAACCGGCACCGGCCTCTAAAACATTATTCGCCACAATCAAATCGGCATGTTTTTTGACTAATTTAGCCTGGGCATTTTCGATCAGATTTTCGGTTTCGGCCGCAAAGCCAACCACTACCTGTCCCGGCTTTTTCGCCTCACCCACGGTCTTTAAGATGTCGGGATTTTGTACCAAATCTAAAATCATGTGCTCATCGCCACGTTTTTTAACCTTGTGTTCGGATACTTCAGCCACCCGAAAATCAGATACCGCCGCCGCGCCAATGTATACATCAGCTACCGCCATTTCTTTTTGAACGGCTGCCAACATCTCTCTCGTGTCACCAACTAAATTAACTCGAATGGCTGGATTCACCGGTCGCGAGGTTGCCGCCACCAACGTGACAGTCGCACCAGCTGCTCGGGCAGCTTCGGCTAAAGCATAACCCATTTTACCGGAAGACTTATTCGTCAAATAGCGCACTGGATCGATTGGCTCACGCGTGCCACCAGCAGTAACCACAATCTTTTTACCCACTAAAGGCTTTTCCTCGAAAATAGCATCCTGAAAGCCATCCCAGGCTAAATCAGTAATCGCCGTCACAATTTCAGCTGGTTCAACCATCCTGCCTTTGGCTTCATAACCTTCAGCCAAAAAACCACTAGTCGGTCCAATAAAGTCAAAGTCATCTTTCTTCAGCTGGTCAACATTCCGCTGCACTGCAGGATTACTCCACATGGCATCGTTCATTGCCGGTACAGCAATCTTGCGCGCGGTGCTGGCCATAATCGTGGCCGTTAAGGCGTTGTCGGCGAGTCCCAAGGCCAATTTAGCCAAGGTATTAGCTGTCAAAGGCGCCAGCACAATCAAATCAGCCCACTTTGCTAATCGAACATGGTCAACCTCACTGCCAGCTCCCTGCCAACTCGCATCGGTCAAAACGGGGTGCGTCGACAGTACCGCCAACGTTTTGGCTGGTATAAACTCTTGAGCCGCATCCGTCATCACCACCTTGACATTCGCTTTGGCCTTGATCAACAGTCGCGTTAATTCAGCCGCCTTATAGGCCGCTACGCCACCCGTTACAGCTAAGAGGACGTTTTTATCTTGGTAGAATGTCATGGCTAATCCTCCACAAGTAATTTTTGACCTGACAAAAGCGCCCGCTGACACTCCTTCACAGCGGCATAATCACCGATATATGGTGTGTCAACGCCGCCAACCTTTTGGTAAGGGTCCTCACCCTTACCGGCCACTACAACCAAGTCATTTTCACCGGACAAATCAATCGCCCGATGAATGGCAGTAATCCGGTCCATCTCAAAATGAACTCGGACATGATCATTTTTAATACCATCAGCAATCGTCTTAGCAATTGTCAGCGGGTTCTCGTATTGGGGATCATCAGCTGTCAAAAAGACCTGGTCTGCCTTTTGTGACAAGACTTTGGCAAAATCAGCTCGGCGGGAAACGCCCTTATTTCCTGGTGCACCCAAAACCACAATGACTTGTCCGTCTGGGGACTGCGCCTTGGCAAAGGCCAAAAGCGACAGTAATGAAACATAGTTGTGGGCGTAATCGACAAAGGCCACACCGTGACCAGGCAACTTTAATGAAAGCATCCGCCCTGGAATCGTGACTTCATCCAATCCCTTTACCATCGAGCCGTGGTCAGTTCCAGCTAGACCCACCATCATGAGCGCTGCCACGGCGTTTTCCTCATTAAAGTCACCGGGAAGGTTTAAACGGTAACCACCACTAATCACTTGTAAATCAGGAACCATCGGACCAGCTGCGACTGTGAAATGCGATTCATGCAGAGCAGACTCTTGACTCGTAAAGGTCACTAATGGTTGCTGATCATTTACTGGGGTCATTTTGGTCCGGCCATAAGTTAAGACCCGGTCATGTCGACTAGCAGCACGAGTAAAGATTTCCTGGTAATGGTCCATTTCAGCATTCAAAATCACATGGTCAGAGTGATCCAACAGCATTTCCTTATGGGCCAAATAGTCGGCAAAGGTTGGGTGCTCATTTGGTCCGATATGATCCGGTGAAATATTTAAAAAGGCCCCCACGTTAAAACGTAAACCGTAAACGCGGTTGCGCAAGTATGCCTGCGAGGAGACTTCCATGACCAAGTGGGTCATACCATTATCCACCGCTCGACGCATATCTTTAAAGAGTTCAAAGGATTCGGGCGTGGTCAAATCTGATTTTTTCTTATCCGCCGGTTTTGGACCAACAATTCGATCGACCGTCGAAAACAGTGCCGTCTTCCCCTTAGTTGCCTCCTTGAGCATCGTATAGGCAAAGTAGGCAGCCGTTGTCTTCCCTTTGGTTCCCGTGAAGGCTCCAATCCAAAGATGGTCTTGTGGGTAATCAAAGTAAGCCATCGCCAACACTGATAAAGCCTTTTGGCTATCAGTCACCAACCATTGAGGTAAATCAATCCCCAAATCATGGTCGGCTACCAAGGCCGTCACGCCGGCAACCCCATCAAGGTATTTTGCCTTAAAGGCCCCTTTCACAACAAAGAGCGTCTGATCCTGGACCTGACGAGTGTCATAGTGGAGGTGGTCAAAGACTAAATCATCAGTGGGTTCGCTGACGAGTAAGTCGTGTTTTTGTAAAATTTTTGTCACATCTTGTCTAGTTAATCGCATAAGCTCATTATAGCATAGGCCCACCAAAAGCGAACCGGTAAAAAGACTGAAGCCAAGCCTTTTTTTAGCAAAAAAAGACCGAGAATACTCGGCCTTTTATCAAGGAATTTCCCGCAATATGATTTACCCTCAGCAAAAAGACAAATCAACTCCGATCAGTTGAATGATGGCATTTTTTGGCTGCTTTTCTGTTCCGTAGACCAAGGGTTATCCAAGTTATCAGTCCACTTATTTTCTTAATAAAGGTTTTAAGGCAATTGGTGTAAAAATTGTCGTTAACAGAATCACCAGGGTTAACATGGCATAGTGACCCGAGCTCAAGACATGAGCTGACAGCGCCAAATCAGCAATCACAATGGCCATCTCACCACGCGACACCATTCCAACACCAACAACCCGGGCATCGAAAACTGCCACCTTAACCAGCCGAGCCCCAAAGTAAGCCCCAAAAAACTTCGTCAAAATCGCAAAGATGGTCAAAATCGCAATCAATGGCAGATTCACTAACTGGCCGACCAGTGTGACTTTTAAACCGATATTAACAAAGAATATCGGAATAAAGACCGTTTGCCCGATTAAAGTGACACCATGTTCAATCGACGCAGCTGATTTTTGCCGAGAAAAAAGCACACCGACAACAAAAGCCACAATGGCAGCCGAAAAGCCAATTGTTTCTGACATGGTTGCACTTAGTAAAACAATGACCAAAGCAAAGGTCAAAACAGCTCCCGGCAGCGACAAGCGACTAATTGCTGGCAAGATTTTAGGCAGTACGTAAAGCAAAACTGCTACTAGGCCAAGTAAAAACATGACCATCAATACAATCGTAAACCACAATGGGCGCTTGGTTTCCTCACCAATGCCAAAAGCCGTCTGATAAACTGTCCACATCAGAATCGCCAAAATGTCATCTAAAACGGCCGCACCCAGGATAGTTGCCCCGGCGTCTGATTGAACCTGATGGTACTCAGTCAAAATTTGCGCCGTAATCGAAACGGACGTCGCCGAAAATAATACCGACCAAAAAAGAGATTTCTCATCAGTCATCCCCAAGGTCAGTCCCAATACTAAAAAGACCACAAAAGGTGTTACCACTCCAGCTAGAGCCACTGCTCCAGCCTGCCGGGCATGGCGCTTTAATAATCCCAAATCAGATTCGATTCCGGCCAGAAACATCAAGAACAAAACGCCGACCTCTGCCCACGTGGCCAGGCTATGATCAGTAGACAACAAGCGCAAACCAGCTGGTCCTAAAATAATCCCTGCCCCAATTTGACCGACAACCGTTGGCAGGCGCAAGCGTTCCGCTAACCAAGACATTGCTAAAGCCCCAAACAAAATCAATCCAAATGTCCAAACCGTCATTTTCTTTCTCCTCATTAATAGCTAAATCACTTGAAATGAGCAAAGAAAAAAGCCCACTCCAAGTGAACCTAACTCCCCCGTTAGGTTCCGCCTTGAGTATGACCTCAACCAAAGTTTTTATTTAATGTTGCCATTATAGCATTAATTAAACCAAGAACTCAAATCAGGCAAAACGTTCACGTTCATGTTAATCAACATTTGAACTGTCCTTTTAGCAATCGAAAACCTGGTGTGATAGTGCTGGCAGAAAAAACGCTGTTGCTCAAACTGCAACATCTTGTGGCAAAACCGTAAAACGGCGATTACCTTTAGTTATGATGAATCACCAACAGCCTATCCAAGCTGATTTTGGTCATTTTTGGCCTACTTCAGTCCGATCAACCACCAAAAAACAGATTTATTACCCAAATTTAAAAGCAACCTAAAAGAACTGACACCGTTAAAATACCGGGTATCAGTCCTTTTATTTATTCGATAATCTGTCTTAGCGTGCAGGCGTCTGCAAAAGATCACCAACGTGTTCCGCCAATAAAGCCCGAACTTGGTCAGTTGCATGGGTTTCCATCAGCAATTGTCGTAGCTGGGAAGCATGCGGGAAGCCCCTCAAATAAATCTTAAAGTAACGCTTCAATGCTTCAAAATTCTTGGTAGAAACCGTCTGGTTCACTTCATCAAACAGGTCCAACTGCAGTTCCAAAAGAGCGATTGACTCTGATAAAGTGTGTTCTTGGTGACCTGGTTCAAAGGCGTATGGATCATTTAGGACACCACGGCCAATCATCACCCCATCAATCCCTGGGTGTGCGGTAGCCAAAGCCAGCCCGTGCTCGTAGTCCTTGACATCCCCATTGATTTGAAGGAGTGTCTGAGGTGCCAACCGATCACGCATGGCAATAATGTCGTCAATCAACTCGAAGTGAGCATCAACCTTGGACATTTCCTTGCGAGTTCGCAAATGAATCGTCAGAACTTGAATGTCCTGTTCAAAAATCATCGTCAACCAGTCGTGGTACTCCTCGACCTTATAAAAGCCCAATCGGGTCTTTACAGATACGGGCAAACCACTTTCCTTGGCTGCAGCAATTAATGCCTTGGCTCGGTCTGGATGACGGATCAAATCAGACCCAGCATCGTTCTTGATCACCGTGCCATCTGGGCAACCCATATTCAAATCAACGGCCTGGTAGCCCATTTCAGGAAGCAACTTCGCCGCTTCGGCAATCACTTCCGGCTTTGACCCCCAGATTTGAGCAATTGGCATTTGTTCACCCGGCGCAACCGCTAGGCGACCCTGCACCGAAAACTTGGCTTCGGGATGAACCATGGAAGCCGCATTCGTGAACTCCGTATAATACACATCCGGCCCACCAGCTTTTGCCACCACACGACGAAAAATCGTATCGGTGACCGCTTCCATTGGTGCCATTGAGAAGAATGGGCGTTTATTTCCGTTTTCATCTTTGGCTTCATCCACAACCTGTTGCCAAAATGCACTCTTAGCAGTTGTCATCAGCCCTCCTTTCGGCTTTTTAAAAGCCCAGTAAAATCAACCTTACTATTTTAGCATGGTTGGCTGTCTTTTTCAAAAATCCAGGTTGTTCATAAGTCCTCCCAAAGAAAAAACCGACACTACCATTGAAGACAGCTCCCGCAATTTGCTCATCAAAATTGCGGCGTTTGTATCAGTACAGTAGCACTCGGCCGATTGCTTATTTTTGATTTTTAAAAAGAATTTGGTCCCTTTGTCGCTTTAATTTCCTGTAAAACCTGAGCCAGTGCACGGGAACGGTCGTGATAAGTAACTAATTCGGGCAGGGCCATTTCAGACAAAGTCAGACCATTCTCGGCCTCCATAATATCATCCAGTCCACCAATTAATTCCCCACCACGTGGTTCCGTGGCAATTTTAACGCCACCCTTGCCGGTACCAGTATACAATTGGCCAATCGGACTACAGGCGCAAAGAATCGCCAAAAGGTAAGCCGACCGCTCCTGACCTTGGTCATAAAGATCTAAGATATAATTAATCTCGGCTTCCTGACCAATAACCTGCAAGCTCTTAAATTCTCGTGAAGAAGTTACACCAAAACGGTCAGGAAAGGCCTGGAGGTAAAGGCCGGTATCATCGGCCAAAATCCAATCATTTGGCAAATACTGGTGAATAAAAGAAGCTTTGGCCTGGGCATTTTCTAGCTGCGAATCGGTCGTTTCCTCTGGAAAAGCCAATTCCTTTTTCAAGATATCTCGATAATCAGTCACGCTATGACCCATTGCTTGAGCCAAAACAGCCATTTCTTTCGTCTTAGCAGAATTATTTGAAGCAAATACAAAGTCCATATCGGCAGTTCTCTTTCCTACAAATTCAAGTTTTCCAGCAGCTTAACCTTGGTCACTTCACCTGCATACAGCGTCTCTTGTTGACCCGTAGCATTCTCGGTCATCATTAAGCCACCCTGGTCACTAATACCGGTCACTATCCCTGTTTTTTCATCTGTACCAACCTTAACAGTTATCGTGTGACCAATCAACAAAGAACGCTCTCGATACGCTGGCAGATAGGCACCATCTTGGTAGGTTGTCGCCATTTTTAAGAGGTTGACAACCAATTGAGCCAAAACCGAATTTAAGTCCAAATTATTTGCATCATTTGTCAGCACAGTTCCTGCCTTGGACTCGAGTCCATCAGGGAAGGCCCCTGGCATTAGGTTAATGGCAAAGCCGAGAATCACAGCTGAATACTGCTGGCTCTCAAAGTCAAAAATCCCCTCCGTAATCACACCACCAATTTTACGTCGGTGTAAAATCAGGTCATTGACCCATTTCAATTGAAAAGGAGCTGCTGGAAAAAAAACTTGCAGCCCCTGAACTAAAGCAACAGCAGCTGAGGTCGTTAAAAGACTAGGTGCTAATCGTGTGCCAACAGCTACAGGCATGACTAACGAAACATATAGCCCCCGATCTTTTGGCGAATAAAATGCCCGGCCCTGGCGACCATAGCCACCACTTTGCTCTCGGGCAACCAACAAGGTTGGCTTTGTCAACGGCTGTTTGGCAACCAGATCCTTTGCATAAGCCTGGGTCGAATCAATTTGTTCAAAAACCCGGACTTTTGGCTGCTGATTTTCAGCCAAATCAGAATCCAAAAGATGCAACCACTGCTTTAACACAAGAGGATCAACCTGCCGACTGCTTAAATAGGCATAACCAGCCTTCTTACGACTCGCAATTTGATGACCATCAACCTTTAACGACCGGACCGCTTTCCAAATCGATTCACGCGATAAATTCAATAC
Source organism: Fructobacillus americanaquae (assembly GCF_024029775.1). Lineage (GTDB taxonomy): Bacteria > Bacillota > Bacilli > Lactobacillales > Lactobacillaceae > Fructobacillus > Fructobacillus americanaquae. The sequence continues at coordinate 18,998 of NZ_CP097122.1, read as the reverse complement.
CTGTGCCAAGCTATCCCCGGAAAAATAAACACCTGGCTGCGTTAATAAAATAGCTAAAACCCGGTCTTTGGTACTGCGTTCTTGTTTCTCCATAAAATTTCCCCTCCAATCGTCGCTGACTAGCATGGGCCGCAAAACAGCCTCACCGCGGCCGCTAAAATTTTAATGCTGGCTCGCCCGCCAAAGGGCCTGATCCAAAAAGACTGCTAAAGCAATTTTAAGTAAATCACCAGGTACAAAGACCATATTTGCCCAGTAAACTGACCAGAAGCCAAGGCCCTGGTTAAAATGTAGCCAAGCCGCTCCCAAGCCAAAGTTCAAGATCAAATCAACGATAATCAGCAGGATAACACTCTGCCACCAAGCCGGTTGAGCTAAGTTTCGATGGCCAAAAACCCAGCGATTCAACAGCCAATAAACTGACGGTAAAAGGAGCCAAGCCCAGATATAACCAGCTGTTGGACCAGTCAAAACAGCTAAACCACCGCGACCACCAGAAAGAACAGGCAAGCCGACCGCTGCTAAAAGAAAGAAAACGGCCATTACCATCGTTCCTCGTTTTGGCCCTAAGATAAGGACCACCAGCATAACAGCTAGGTTTTGCAGTACGATCGGTACTGGCAAGAAGCCCAACGGAATTCCTGGAATCATAGCAAACACAATTAATAGCGCAACAAAGACAGCACCTTTCGTTAAATCTTGTAAACGTGATTTTGGTGTCATGAACATGCTCCTTTTTTAGTAACCCAATTCAGTTTGACTAGGTAACTAAAATATTAACAAGAAATACTTCGATTGTCAAAATAAAACCAGTAATCGATTTCGATTACTGGTTTTATCAGTATCATTGTCTTTCCTTGATTGTAAAGGAACGTTTGTTAGTGGCTGACTTTGCTCGAGATTGGTGATCCTTTCCCTGTTGCGAAGTAGCAGGTTGCTTTTGCGAATTTGTCGAAGCGTTATTTCCCTGTTTCATCTGTCCCTGTTTTGTATTCTTACCAGCCTGGCTCGTCTTAGTTCCGTGACCCTGGCGAGTATTTTTCTGGTTTGATCCATCCTGACGGTTTTCGTTTTGATGTTGCGTCCTCGACTTTTGACGTTGACCGCTTCCTTGACCACCCTTCATTCCTTGACGTTTTTGCCCTGGGCCGCCATCCTGGTTAGCCTTTTGCTGCTGATTTCGGCGACGATTATTAGCTAGTGTACCCTTCTTTGCAGAGACTGGACTATCAGCTTCTCTTCCCGGCTTCTGATTGGATAATTCCTGAACCGTCTTATTTGTCTTTTGCTCAATTTTTTTGAAACGATGTTGGTGATTCTTTCGCTTGGAGCTATTTCCACTCGAACCGCGCTTCGCTGATCCAGTTTCATTCTGTCTTTGCTCACCATTTTGTCCACCCCTGTTGCTTGGGCGTTGATTACGGCCGTTCGTCACCTTGGCTGGTTTACGGCTAGTAACAGGTTTCTTCGACCTCGACGGTTTACGCACTGGTTTCTTAGGGTTAGCAGCTTCCCAATCGGCTAAGAAATCATGAACCTTAACTGGTCGGAAAGAATGAGTTGCATTCGATAAGACGAAGTAAGGCGCACCAAAATTTACATATTCATAAAGATAATCAGCCAAAGCACTAATTTTTTGGTCGGCAGTCACTTCGCGGTCATCTTGATAAAAGCCGCGCAATCGCAATTGGTCTGCCGAAATGTCACCAACAATGTAGTCATACTGCTTTAAAAGCGGTGTATAGCGAATCGCTAATTTACTGGCATCAAAGGCATCCTTGAAATTTTCCTGCAAAGTCAACTTCAACCCATCAATGGTAATTTCATCCCCAAAAACACTGACCTGAAATTCTTTTTCACGCTCAGCTTGTTGGGTAATTGTCCGTTCTTTAAGACTTTCGTGGTTCATAATTCCTCTTCAGCCGCTAGTAACTATTCAGTCTACTGGGCATGTTTCTGATAATATTGTGCAAGTAGTTCTCGCAGAAAGATTTTTTGATTGATCTTAGCGGGTGCCTCATCCAACACTTGGAAAAAACTAATCCAGCGATAATGGTCTAAGGTTGCAATTTGATAAGTTTTTTCTGGTTCAACAACAAGACCCGCATACCGTAATTGACCGTCATCATTACGATCAAGACCATCAATCAGCAGATGACCAAAAACTTTCCCACGAAAACCGGAGCCCTTCATTTTGTGATTAACCAAGGCATTTTCCCGCTCCTCAAACTCGGTAACTAAGGTCATTAATTGGGTTCCGGTCAAGGTCGTCACCATAGGATGGATAGCATGCGGCATTGAGGCTAGAAAATCCTCAGCCGTGTCAGTTCCAGCCGGCAAATCCTGCAAAAACAGACCAGAAGAACAAAAAGCAACGGGCAATCCTGTCGACTCCTTCAAAGCTGCTAAACAGGCTTGTCCCTGATCAGAAATCGTTTTGCCCTGGTTAAAATGAACAATCTTCTGCGCTTCTTCTAACCCTGCTCCTCGATCATGAAGAGCCTGAATTTCAGCTAAGTCACCAGGTTCGGTTGGTAATTCACCAAGTGGAATGGCTCGCGCTTGTTTAGAAATCAGCTGATGGTTTTCGTCTAAAACCAAATCTATTTCGCCAGCGTGGTCCCCGTAACGTCCTGCCGCTGCCAACAAGGTACCGTGATTCATCTCGCCATCAGGCAAAACGTGGTGGGTGTGGGCACCCATAATGACGTCTAAATCATATTTTTCAGCTAACTCACGGTCGGTTGGCAGCCCCAGGTGTGAAAGTAAAATCACCAGGTCAGCCTCTTTTCGCAGCCTTGGCACCAAGTCATCCAAAACATCTTTAACTACTAGCGGTTGCCAGTCTAGTGATCGATAAGTCATTTCATAGGGAGCCGTCAAGCCAATGATGGCAACCTTCGTCTGATTATTAGTGGTCAATATCTTGTAAGGCTCTGCCCAGGCAGGCTGATTGTCCCCGGGCAATTCCTTCAAGTTCGCCAGAATAACTGAATAATTTGCTTGATCGTATAAATGGTTTAAATCAGTATGGGCCATACCCAAACCTTCATTATTACCAATCGTAACAGCATCATAATGAGCAGCATTCATCAAGTCGACGTTCGCCTTGCCCAAAGTGGCGTCAGTTAGCGGATGGAAGCGGTCAATGGCATCACCAATATCGAAGTTAAAAGTTGTATCCGCAGTTTTTTTAGCTAGCAAAAAACGCCGTAGGCGTGGCCAGGCCTCAAAGTGCGAATGCAAATCATTGGTGTGTCGTAATTGTATGGCTTCCATAGCTTACCCCCGTTCATCTTATCTTATCATTAAAGGGCCTTTTTCAGAAAGCTTTTATCAAAAAAGTATGCATTAAAAATAAGGACAAAATCAGCATACAGCGACCAACCTGATTTGATAAAAATCAAAGGAATGACAATACCGCGCCGAATTAAATTACTAAGTTATTTTCCAAAATTAAAAAGACCGAACATGTCCGAGTTCAGTCTTTTTTTAAATCCCTGATGAAATTAATCAACTGGTAAAACGATTAAGTCCTTTGGCAAATCAGCAGTCAAAACTTCATGGCCATCCTTCGTAATCAAGACATCGTCTTCAATCCGGACGCCACCCTTGCCGGCCAAATAAATTCCAGGTTCGACCGTCAAAAGGTTACCAACTTGAACTTCGTCACTCGAACGCGATGAAAGGTAAGGGCCTTCGTGAATATCCAAACCAGCACCGTGGCCTGTTGAGTGTTGGAATTCCTCACCATAGCCCTTTTCTGTAATAAAGTCACGGGCCACTCGGTCAACCTCAGAGGCCGAAATACCAGCTTTCAAAACAGCAATCGTGTTTTCATTGGCTTCCTTGACGATTTCATAAATTTTCTTCAATTCAGGATCAATTTCGCCCAAGGCAAACGTCCGGGTAACGTCAGATGTGTACCCATCAACATAGTAACCAAAGTCAACCGTGACCAGTTCACCAGCTTCCAGCTTCTTATCACTGGCCATTCCGTGTGGCATCGCTGAACGATAGCCGGAAGCAACAATCGTCTCAAAGGAAGGCTTTTCCGCCCCAAATTGCTTTTGCAAAACATCCAAACGGTTAGCGACTTCCTTTTCAGTCATCCCCACCTTAACTTCTTTCAACAAAGCATTAAAGGCTTTGATGGATGCTTGAGCAGCTTTGCGCAACGCATCAGCTTCTTGATCATCCTTCGTTTCGCGCAACGCTTCGACAGCACCTGGAACGGCATCAAAACTGACATTGGCTGGCAGCAAGTCATCTAACTCTTCATAGAAAGCATATGGCAAATCAGATTCGAAGCCGAGCTTTTCGATTCTAAATTCGCGAGCAACTTCAGCAGCCTTTTCGTAGTATTGACGCGTAACCTTCAGTGAAACACCCTGTGGTAACGTACCAACATACTCATTTTCGTAACGAGCATCCGTGATAAAAGCAGCATCAGCTAAGGATACAACCAAAACACCATCACCAGGAACCCCACCAAAGCCAATCAGGTAGTTCAAGTTCGAGGCATTGGAAATAATCATTCCCTGCAAGTCCAACTTCTTCAACAGCTTTTGAAACTTGTTCAAACGTTCTTCATAAAATCCCACGGTATGACCCTCCAAATTTTAATATAGCTTGCGGTTATTGTACCATAAGTTTGAAGATTTCTAAAAGAAAGTTCTCATTTTGTTTTAAGAAATACAAAATAATTGTCCAATGTTTCAAAAGACCAAATCAAGCAAAATTTAGGCAAAAAAAAACAGCCAAAGCTGTTTTTTCCCAATTAGTTAGGCGTTAGCAAGTAACTGATTGTATTCTTCCCGAGTATAAACGGAAACTTGGCGCTTGTCACGACCCTTGCGTTCGAACTTAACAACACCGTCAGTCAAAGCAAAAAGTGTGTCATCGCCACCCTTTTTAACGTTTTGACCTGGGTAGATGTGCGTTCCACGTTGGCGGTAAATGATTGAACCAGCAGTCAAGGCTTGTCCATCAGCGACCTTCGTACCTAAACGACGACCAGCTGAGTCACGACCGTTGGCAGATGATCCCCCCCCCTTGTGGTGGGCAAAGAGTTGCAAGTTATCTTGATTCATCAACATAAGTCTATTCTCCTTTAACAGTGATGATTACGCGATGGAATCAATCTTCACGCGTGTATATGGTTGGCGGTGTCCCTGCTTTGTATGGGAATGCTTCTTAGGACGGTACTTGAAAGTAACAACCTTCTTTTCCTTACCCTGCTTTTCAACAGTTCCAGAAACCTTAGCACCATCAACAAATGGGGTACCGATCTTTGAGTCAGTCAAGACGACTTGGTCGAAAACAACCTTGTCCCCTTCTTGTGCGTCCAACTTTTCAACAAAGATGGTATCGCCTTCAGCGACTTTGTATTGCTTGCCGCCAGTAACAATAATTGCGTAGGCCATTATTGAATTCTCCTTTTATACTTAGACTCACCATCTCTAGGCGGCTATCGCTAGCTTCTTAAACCTGAGATGTGTGGTTGTAGCTGCGCTAACAACTAATTAATTTTATCAAAGTTGTCCCATTTTATCAAGAAAATCTTTATATTTAACCATTACCCCTTTTAACACATAATCAAAGCAATGATTCCAATGTGTCTTTGCTAATTTAGAGTTGCATAATTTTTCATTGTTAGCAACTAGACATCAAAATCAAAAAGTAATAACCCTGTCTTTTTCGTCCGTGTCATCGTTACCCGCCATATTTCACGGAATTCTTCGAGCATTTCATCATAAGTCAGTGCCATCGAGTCTTGCAGCCACAAAGACACACAAGCCCAGAAACCAGCGACAATGATTTCCCATTGATAAATCAAGTGTTTCTTTAGTTTTTCATCGCCTACATGAGCCAATGCCCGATCACGTTGTTTGCGTAGTGCGGCCATCAAATCAACCATTAAAGACTTATCCTGACCGTTGTTCAAAACGGCATTATAGAATATTCCTTGCTCTGAAATAACTTCCAACACCTCACGTACACGAAACTTTTCGTCAGTCTTTTCCGTAAACTGACGAATAAGGTCCCGATTGACATCATTGATCAAGTCCGCCTTATTATTATAGTGTCGGTAAAAGGTTCCACGAGTCACGTGACCTTTCAACAGTAATTCGGCAATTGAGAAATGATCTGTTCTTGATAATAATTCAATCGCTGCTGAACGAAGAACCTGCCTTGAACGTAAGACACGAGCATCCGTTAACTTCTTAGTCATGTAATCTCTCCAATCTTTAAAAGGATAAAGCGATTCAGCTTGTCTTGATTATAACAACAAAGAATTAATTTGACTTAAATATCAAGCAGATTAACAAAAAAAGTCGAATAATTGTCCTAAACCACAATTATCGACCCTTTTCACTAATAAAAATATGACTGCTACGAAACCTTATTTAGCATTAGCTGTCTTTGTAGCTCGTGACCATGGCGAGAAGAACAGGCCAATCACATCATTTCCCAAGTAAAGGATATAAGTGACAAACAAAACCCAGTTGGCATCTCCTTGCCATGCTGTTACTCCCCAGAGAGTAACTGACATCAATCCCTGCAATGTCCACATCCAATATTGTGAGTGGAACTTGGCAATGGTTAATGCGGCACCGGTTACCCCGATTGCTGCTGAAAAAGCGTCTAACCACGGCCGCGGAGAAATCAGCAAATGTGTGTCCATCATAAAGAGCAAGAAGAACGCCACTACGAAAGTTACCAGAGCCAAACGCCAGCCATTCGCATTCATTGCTTTAATTTTACGGTTTTGCCAAGCGTTACCGAAAAACATAAAATTCAAATCTAATGCCACTACATAAACCATCTGCATCACAATATCAGAGTAGTTTTTTGAGTGGAAGGCCACAATCGAAATCAGAATGGCTGAAATAAAGCCTAGCAAACCATTAATTCGTTTGTTTGACGTAATGGCCAAAGTACAAGCAAATCCGATTGCCCCACCAACCATGGACAAAACTGACAAAATTTCCAATCCATGTGGGAAACCAGTCACCAAAATGACTACTAGACCAATTGCTAACCAGGCATAAGATTGCTTATCCCAACCAGAAAAACCTTCTTTATAATAAGACCAGGTAAAAATCTGTTTCATGTTCGTCCTTACATCCTGCCAGGTATAACCAGACGTTGATTGTTCGTTATTCATAAAGCTCCTCCAACGGCTCAGGGATAGTCTTCCCCGAACATTTTAATGTACGCTGCCAAAGATGTTAACCAAAACCACCCCTAGGACCAAAAAGGCTAGGCCAACGATTGTTTGCCAATTCAAACGAACATTGAGCAAGGCAACACTCAAGCACGTAACAATTAGTATACCACTTGCCGACCAGATTGCATATGCAAGGTAAACCGGCATCGATTTAACGACTAGCGACAAAAGGTAGAAAGACAGGGCATAACAGCTTAGGGTCAAAACTGTCAGTAACAATTTTGTAAAACCAGCTGTACTGCCAATTAGGGTCGTACCAGTCGTTTCAGCGATAATAGCGAGGGCTAAATAAAAATAAGTTAACATTTCTATCTCCTTTTATGTCTATGCCCTCCATTATCAGTGATGAGCCTCTAGATAACAAGGATTTCCGTGTAACAGTTAACGAACAGGCTTTTCCCTTTTGATCAGTTAGCAAAATTTTTCATAGTAATTCAGTCTTTTTTTTGCTATTCTTAATTGTGTTAGATTTTTTATGATTTGCACTGGTAGCTCAGCTGGATAGAGCAGCCGGTTTCTACCCGGCAGGTCGAGGGTTCGAACCCCCCTCAGTGCATCGATAGTATTGATATGTCAATGTTTGTACCCTACATGGGGGACAAATGGGGGACAACAAATAAAAAATACCCCAATCTCAATTAAGAGACTAGGGTGTTTTTTTAAACAAAAAAGTTAGTATCTAAATCTAGTTATACATTTTTACATTTAGATTGTGTTCTTTTTTCAAAATTTCAATTGCTTCAAGAACTTCGTCTTGTTCGATTGCCTTATATGATTTAATTGCTCTCGATATAGTTGATTTTCCCACTTTGTTCCATTCAAAGAAAACATTGATGTCATGCTTAAACTCTGGCATTACGACACGAATGGCATAAATGGTGTTTGGTTGCTTCTTCCAAAGTGGTTCTACTGCTTTAAAAATCTCTCTAGCTATTTGTTTACTATCCTTCTTTGCCAATCTCTTTACTTCTTTCTTCTATTAAACTAATTAATTCCTTTAAGTCCTCTTCCGTAGCGAGTTTTCGAATAAATGATCGTGACGTTGAACGGTAATTTAAATACTTTTTGTGTTCCTTGTTTTTTTCAGCCCAGCGCTTGTTTGCTTCATTTTGTGCAGTTGTTGAACTTTCATAAACTGCAGGCCGACCCATTTTCTTATCTGTCATTTGATTGCACCATAAATTGCGATTAGTAACGAAACTACCGACAACACTAAAGCCGTCCAGCCTACCCATGAAGGTTTATTATTTTTCATAAAAATGTTAGAATGAGCATACACGAAGAAGACCCTTGCGGGCCTTACTTCTTATTTCTTGAAAGAGCTAATCAGTTGAGCAATGGCTTGTAGTAGTGCACTTACTGCAAGAATTATCTCAAGCGTGGTTGGCTTTTTCTTTTTATGCTTTTTTTGTTTGCTCATTTTTCCTCCTTTCTCTATACTTATATAATATCATGATTATATATAGTTGTCAACATTTTTATTATATTTTTGCACAAAAAAAGACGGGCGCACGTCTGCGTTTTCCCCGTCAATTACGCAAACCACTGCGTACAGCCCGAGTAGCTTTCTTTTAAATTATAGCATTGTTTACAAAAAAAATACCTGCCAAAGAGCAGGTATCCCAATGTATCTCGCGTACTTTGTTAATAGGATAACATTACGCTTAACGTTTTTCAGTGAGGATTACATTGTAGCAGAATTACTTCTTACAAACATAATAACAGTTACTGACATTTTTATCAAACAAGTTATGGCATTTCTTTTTTTATATGAAAAAATTTGTTATCGACACCATTTTCGTAATTATGCCATAGTCTATTTACTAGCATATCTGCCGATTGCCCTAGTGGCTCACATTCTGAATTAAACTGCTGAACATTAATATCAATTTCTGGTTTTGATTTATCAAACACAGGTTTAATATCTTTCAAATAATTATATTTACCAACTAACAGTTCTTTTCGAATAGATTCATCTAACTCATACCATCCACTAGTTGAGCGCTTGTCCTGATCAATATATAATTTTAATTCAATAGATTGTTGGTCATCTATTATGTTTTTAAATAGCAATTGCTGAAATAATTCTCTTATTAATAGAGTCATACAATACACTTTATAATTATTAATGTGCTTTTTTTCAGTTATATTTTCTCGTTTATATATTTTAGAACGATCAACATGAACATACATTGATTGGTACTTATTCATTAACCGAATTAATTTTGTTTGCTCTTTCGGATGGTCAAATGCCAGATTCTTAGCCTTAAGTTCGCCTTGATGTTTTATTTTATTTCTGACTGCCTTAGATTTTTTTATGTATTCACGCTTAGCAGAATCTCTTTCTTGATATGAAAAAAATACATACCCTCCTAATATAAAATGTGAAGATGGATCATTTTCATGTAAATTACCAGCCCCATCAAAATATATTAATATTGTTTTATCAGCCATATTTTTACCCTTTAGTTTAATAAAAATATTATAGCAAAAATAGGCATATATTATCCGAAAATGAATTATGTACGCCCCGAAGGGCTTTTTCACTTCTTAAATAAATGATTGAAAAAATCGATAATCGCATTAGCTACTTTCAGCAAAAAGCTGGCGTTATACTCATGAACACCGGTTGGCTTGCTATCACTATTAGCACTATTATCGCTGGTACTTGTAGCGCTTGAACTTTCGTTAGTTGCTGACGTGCTAGTACTTGCACTCTCTGATTGAACGGGCGCAGTTGATGCAGCCGTTGACTCTGGTTCGGTTGGCTGTGTAACCGTTGGCGATGGTTGTGGTTGTGGCTCAGGCTGCGGTGCTGGTGCAGGTTGTTCAACGGGCTTATTCACACGTTGTGACAACTTGTCCCACGTCGATTGATCGCCATAGAATACAGATTGGTCATATGGATTTGAATCGAACTGCCACATCGTCACGTTCTCACCCCACCATGGCAAGTTGCTGAAATAGTGCTGGTCTGCCCAATCTTGCAAGTCTTGAGAATAACCCGACCCATCGTTCAATGGATAGCCTGCCACCCAGACTGGGTTGTCCTGCATATCAGACCAGTAGTACCCATGACCACCGCCACGAATGTCACTGTTCGAGATATACAGCCAAATCTTCTTACCCGTCTTATTAAATACATAATCGGCGAATTGTCGTGGTTCGTTACCTGACAAAACTGGATAATTACTGTTGTTTTCAAAATCAAGAATCAACGGCACTTGGTCATCGGTTGCCAGGTCGCCAATGGTATCCAAGAAGTGCTGTGCTTGAGAATTGACGTCAACATTCCCTTGAATGAAATGATACACACCCAGTTTCTTACCAGCCGTACGAGTGGCATCCACTTGTGCTTGGTATGACGGATTAACATAGTCCGTTGACTGAGTGGCCTTAACAATGACCCCATCATTTGCTCCTAAAATACCATTGATGTTGTTACCTTGGTACGATGATACGTCTGCAATTTTTAGCATAATTTTGTCCTTTCTTACTTATTTAACTGTTGGATTGCCTGTTCTACGTAGCTTTCAATTTCTGTCTTAGAGAAATTCTTAGCCAATTTGTTAGAGGCAATTCGCTGTGTCAATTCATCCACGGCCTTTTGCTTATTCTGTTCGGTGTTCACACCAGAATTAACCAGTGCCGCAACCGCTTGATTTGCCATTTCCACGGCCGTTTTAATGTGTTCGTTTCGTGTATGTGCCTTGATGTAGTTGTTTAACTTATAAATCGGCGTGGCAAACAAAACTACCAGCATAATTCCAAAAGTTAGCAATGACTGTGCTTGCGTAAAATCCATAAAATTCCTCCTAAATAAAAAAGACTATTGCTAGTCTTCTTTTTTTCGTGTTTTTTCTAGCACGGTAATCCGTGTCTCGTGGTCATCTACTCTCTCGTCAATTTGGTCTACATCTGCCCGCATCAATTTCAGCGTCGAATCTAAGCTCGAAAAACTATCATTCAGTCGCTCCATAGAGCTTGTTAGTGGCTTAATGACCACGTATTTTAGACCATATGATAGCGCCGTGATTGATGACCCGATGATGCCAAATATACTAGCCCATTCATCTACTCCCCAATTTTGCATCTATCCCCCCTTTTTTTTATTCCTCATACTCCTCGTTAGTAAGTTCCTTGTACTGTTCGGGCGTGATATATTCATACTTCACGCACGATTGAACGAACTCCTTATCCACGTATTGTGGATACAAACCTTTTAGCATATCAAACATTTGTAGCACCTCCAGTTTTTGCTGATTGAGCCGTTGCTAATTTAGCAGTCAATGAGGCGATTTGCGCTTTGTTCATTGCAGAATCAGCCTTCAACGATACAATCATTTGCAACAATTGTGCTAACTGCTGTTGTTGTGGGTCTACCTGTTGCCCAGCATTTGCTTTTTGTTCTGCCAAATAATCATTCATCGACTGACCTGTCCATGAGTTAGTTGATGGATTCCACTTTGGCAATCCGTAGAACCCTGTTGGCTCAACTGTTGTAGTATTGTCTGGCTGTTCATCAGCTCGAATAGCACCGGGAATGAATTCAAAAGTGTTTGGGTCATACTTAAAATACCATTGCATTTATTAGTCCTCCTTATTCTGGAAAATCATCCAGCGTTACCCACATTGCAAAACCGCTTGCATTGCTATCTCCTCCATTGTTACCGTTTTTGTAAAAAGAAGAATTACGATTGTACAAAATTCCGTCAGTGCCAACTGCAAATAGTCCTGATGTGTTTCCAATTGTCATGTTCCCCATTGCGGTTTCAGTCGGTTTAAAACCGTTAGGGAAAACAAAATTAGTTAGATACCATGCCGGCATGTCGGTGTCTAATTTGCCGAAAAATTGAACCTGAACAACGTTTCCGATTCGAGTTAAATTGGCAACAAGTCCCCAATCAATAGTTTTTGTAAATGTGTACTTTTTTCTAGACTGGAAAGACCCCACCTGTAATCACATCATTATTAGCAACAATTTTACCTGAGACCGTCAAATCATTAACAGTCTGACTGTAGGCTGGATTTAAACTATTGGCAACATCAGCACTTTTGGCCGAGTCTGCAACATCAGCATTAACTGCATGGGTAGCGTTGTCAGCTTGTGTTGCTGAGTCAGCCTTACCTTGCACACCGTTAGGAGCTACAATCTTTTTGTCAAATGTATTGACACCCTTAAACTCGTTATCATTCGCATTTTTAGCAAACAAATCAGAATTATATTGGTCATTCAAATTCCCAATTGTGACCTTGAGCGCCTCGACCGCGTTCTCAACTGAAGTCAGGCTAGTAATGGTAGATGATAGACGTTGATTTGTTTCATCAACCAAAGACTGAACAGTATCGATGAACATTTGTGATTGTGTCTGCGTTACCAACATTGTATTAGCAATAACTTGGAACGATACAGGAATTGTTGAAATGACCTTATCCGAATAAGAAATCTGAATGTAAGCGTCTTCTACTGCACCGCTTGCCTGGTAAAATTCCTTAGGAATAATCATAGAAAAACGACCAACAGAAATTCCTGTCTGGTCGTTAATTGTTGATGTAGCCTTAATCACGCCTTGAGCGTCTTTTGCAAAAAGAGCAATGGTTTTGCCTTCAAGGTTATATGGTGTAGTACCATCCTTAATTTGAAAAAACACCTCACGATTTGCATCTCCTTGTCGACCGTTCAACTGGTCGATAAAGGTAGATTGATTGGTGTTTAAGTTAGTGTTTAACTCGGCATATGTTCGTGCCATATTTCCTCCTTATTTTGCAAGAACGTTGTTTTCAACCAAAATCGCTTTTAGTTGATCCAACAACGTCTGCATTTCTTTTAATTTACTGGTGTAATATCCTGACATCTCTTGACCGTCAATTAAATCAATAATCGTAAAATCAACTGGTTGTAAATCGTTTCCATCATTGTCAGCAAAGCCGTTCTTGTTGGTTAGTGTAATCAACCAATTCACACAACTACGTGACAAATTCAAATCATTATAAATCTGCCGATAGTCGTTCACGTCATAGCGTGAATAGCTATCATTGAATGAAATTTCCGGGAATTCTTCAACCAAGCCGATACCAACCAAGCCGTTCATCAACTCGTCATAAGACCCTTTTAGCTGCTTGAACTGGTTGATAACGTTTAAAAAATTCATGATTGCCCTCCTTCCTGAATTTGTACTAATTTCGAAGTTGAAAGGCGACCATTGTTATCGACTGACAAAAACCAAACCGAACCGTCTGGACTCTTGAGCGTGGTTATCTCGTTATCAACCTTTTGCAAATCGTCCTTAGTAGCATAGTTGCTCAGGTCTGACGTTTTGACATACCCAGACAAATCGACTTTTGGAATTTGACTGATTGCCGTGGTTAAGTCGGTTGTCTTAGCAAAAACAGCTAATTTATCGTCTAAACCATCAACAGCTTGAACGTGAGTTTTGGCATATGCCCTTTTACCGTTTGCATCAGCATATTGAACAATAGGTGTATCAGCCATTTTCGCTTACCTTTCCGACCGTCCACATATTGAATGAAAAGCCTTTGTTCTTATTGTTTAGTTGGATATTAGCCAACTTTTTGGAATTAGCATTAAAAGAATCCAAGAAGTTCTGCATCGTATTGTTCAACGTGACTTGCATGTTGTTTTTCAAGAAGGGTGTGTCAACAATGGACACGACCTGCAATTTCGTCGTAATACCATTTTCTGGAATAACTAACGTCCAAATATCGCCCATGTGCACATCGTTTTCTTGCACACTGATTGTGAGCGACAAATTTGGCACCGTGACCATCTTAGCCTTAGCACTGGCAATATTAGGACCAGTGTTATTATCTTGGTCGTTCTCGACTCGTTCCCCGTCACGAATGCCCCACTGCTTGATTGAATCATCATTAGTGACGAAAAACGGTTCAAATTGCGGTGTTTCATTGGTCGAAACGACCTGGACTCGGTTCACGATTCCAGACGAGTCGTACTGCAATTGGACGTCGCTAGTATTGTTCCGATAAAAGAACTGCTTGCCGACATCGTTGATCCAATTCGCTTCACTGTATAAATTAACAGAGTGGTTGTCAGGGACAATGGCGTAAACGTTAAACGTTGAAGCAATCGTGCTTAGCCCGTCCGTGATGGAACAATTACCAAAATCAGTAATAGTATGAGAACTATTAAGATTGCCAATCACGTTGAACGAATACCCCTGTATATCGCCCGTCAAAAACTGTAAGGCCGACTGAATCGTATAAGACACATCCCCTTTTTGCACAGCGTTCTGCCGACGATTATTAAGCTGATAGAAGACGTGAGTAGCCGTGATTTGAACGGTGTGTACACCGCCAGAATAACCATCTGTTGACTGTTTGATGATATACTCTTGTCCTGCCCAAAACACGCTGTTTTCAACCGTTAAGAGACTAAAGGCCAGACTCTCATCATCGTATGCTGTGAACGCAATCTGATAGCTGTTGTTCTTCTCCCACGTGGTTTGCAACGTTGAAAAATCAAGTGATGGTACTGGTACGGTCGTTGTCTGGTCTCTTGATCGCACCACCAACTTATCTTGGCTTTTCAATTAAAAGTACAAGAACGGGAACGACACCGTGACATCAACATTCGATAGACCAGATACCGTAATGTTGTTATCGCCACGGGCTAATATGATATGGCCGAAGTCCGTATCAATTCCACCCTGTGTGCCGTTCTTAGCTAGTGTAATACCGTTCATAGTCAACGTGTCCGAACTGCCCAAACCAGTGTTAGCCGTGAAACTAGTGCCGTTTGTACTATTGGTTACCGTCACACTCTGACCGTTCCCCTTAATCGTCCACACCAGTTGATGGTGCTGGATATAGGGGTCAATTTCCAAATCGCTGGGGTTGAACACATTGAAGTTACTACTTTTAAAGTGATAACTGGGCAGATTGTCTAAATCCAAGTTCATGCCAAATGACAACTTATCTTGGTTATCAGCCAGCTCATCACTATTGAACGGGGTCAGTTTTGTACCGCTAATGATGGTAAATGCTAAATCAATTTTGGCATCGTCACTGTTTGACAGTGGGTTGATGTCCGTTGGATTAGCTAACACCCATACCGCTTTGCCGGGGTCATCACTCGACCGAATTCGGATGGGTACACGTGCATACAGTTCACGTTGTAGCGCTGATTTGGCCAAGTTAAACTCGGAACGACTATTACTCTCAATAAAAAAAGAAGCAACCGCCGTTGAACTATTGAAAGACACTGTCTGCAATAGTTGGCCATCACTTCCCTGGATTGAATTATAAGTCGGGGTCAATTGGGGTGCCCCGACATTTAGCTCTAAAAAATGCACAGAAGTCAATTTATCTGACAAATTAAATTCGTCATGACCTTTGCGCATCACGTAGAAATCTGACATTTATTCCTCCTAAATTGATTGATAATTGCGAATGGTATTATCACGAGCCATTTGCTCATAGACGGCCTTTAATCCACTGTTTTGTGAACCAGAACTTAACTGTTCTTTATTGACTCCTAGAATCATGCTAAGCAATGTAATCATTTGATCTAACTTACCGACAACTTCTGAATTATCAGTCGTGTTCTGACTAGACTGACCATCACGGGCGGCCATTGCTACTGCGGTCTTGCCAAGCAGTTCAAAACCACGAGATGACTTCATGGAATCAAGCGGAATAATCATTTCCGGCTTGTTCCCTTCAGCAATTTGTGCAATTTGATGACGTGATACTAGACCGCCGTTTGCGTATCCATGACCTTCGCCAATGCCTGACATGTTCATGCCATAACGGTTCTTGATGTAGGCAATAGCAGCCAACAGATTGTCATATCCATTGAAGATATTCTTGTGACCAGGGAAGGCATAACGATTAAACGTTGCGCTAATTGTCTGCATCAATCCCTTAGCTAAGTCACCGGTCTTCGTGTTGATGTCGGTGTAGCCACCTTGAACAGCCTTTTCATTACCGCTTGACTCGGTACTGATTTGCTTCAAGATTTTATTGACCGCCCAAGACTCGGTACTCATACCGTTTTCTTTCAACGCGTCTTTTACTTGGTCACGCCAACGTTCAACTCCAGAACCGCTTGGTGCGTTACGTCCGAGACTAGACTTAATTGTTTCGAGTCCCTTCTTGAACCAGTCAGCAATTGGATTGTACAGGTTATCAAAGACTCCATGAGCCATGTCGCCGAAACTATGCAAGCCATCGTACATACCCTTGGTGCCTTTGACGATTAAATCAGTCACATTCTTAAGTGGGTCCTTCAAGAATTTAGTGACCATTTCGTACTTGTCACCGACCCATTCACCAACGCCTTTGGCTGCACTAACCACACTGCCAACAATTCCGCCGTTAGCGTATTTCTCAACGCCGGCGGCCTGCATGATTTGCTTGGTTTGGTCACCGTTATAGACACGAGTACCAACCGGCAATGGCAATACATGATCACGCTTATTCGACATCTTAAGTTGACCATCTGGAAGTTGGATAAGTTCCTTCCAATTCTCACCCTTACCATCGTTCACCATGGACATGCGGGTCTCAACGACACCACCACGTTCAAACTTAACTGGCTTCAAATGATGAACACTTGTTTCGTGGCCAGTAAAGAACTTCCAAACAGAATCAATAGCATCAATACCACCATTAATGATGGACAGAACGCCGTTGATACCATCTTGGGCAAATCCTTTAATATCTTTCCAGATACTACCAAAGAAGTCCGATAATCCTCGCCACATTCCGTTCCAAGTACTTGAAATCTTATCAAGCACACCCTTAATGACGTCGTGCATGCCATTAATAGTGTTAGAGGTGAACTTTGACATCCCCTTCCAGATATTGCCAAAGAACGAACTAATTCCATTCCAAATACTATTCCAAACGTTTGAAATTGATTTTGTAGTATCAGATATTACATCTTCAAACCATTTAATTACTGGCTTAAAGAAGGCTTGAATCCCTTTCCAGATTCCAGTGAAAAAACTAGCAAAAGGTTTAAGCAAATTAGTAAAGGTTTTATATCCGGCCTTCATCATATCCCACGTTCCGCTGAAGAATATACCGATTTGGCGTAATATTCCTCCGAAGAACGAGGTGAATATCTTGACATACCCACTTACTATCTTTCCGACATCTTTTCCTACTGCTTTAAAATTACCCGTGAATAAATGATACACGAGTTTCATTGAGTTAGTAATGACCTTTACTACCCCTGAAACAACTCCGATGACGGTTTTAAATATGTTTGCAATAGTCTTAGCCATTGGCTTTATTGCAGCAATTAGAACAGAGATTGCAATTCTAATCGTTGCAAAAGCACCGGCAAACATAGCTCCCAAAGGAACTAAAGCTCCAATCATTATTCCTTTAAACACGGTTGAAATTACTTTACCGACTGTCTGTATCTCTTTCTTATGCTGCTTTAAAAATTTGTTAATACCAGAGAAAGCTTGCTTGAAAGATTTTCCGAATTCAGATAAGTCTTTTTTAATTGGTTTGATTTGATTGTTAAATTCTTTCTTTGCATCTTTAAATGCAGACCCGAAATTTTTGTTGATCCACTTTCCTAAAGAAGACAACACTTTCTTAACTTCTTTAAATTTACTGGTTATTCCTTTTGTTATGCCGGAAACATCTTTACTAATATCACCGAAGGAACTTTTTGAATCTTTGGCAGTGTCTTTGAAAATTCCTTTGACATCTTTCATCGAAGAGCCAAATTCTTTTCCTATCGACTTCCCAACACCAGAAAGCGATTTACCAATGTTCTTTGATAATCCATCAAATCCTTTTTTTGTTGCCGATAATAACGACGAAGATTGCTTTTTAACGTTTGAAAAAGCAATTCTTGAATTTTTAGATAATTGATTAAAAGTCTTGCCAACTGACTTTCCGATATTCGAAAATGTTTTCTTTATTGGTGCTGCTAACTTGTTAACATTCTTTCTAAATGTTTGATTATGCTTGTATAAGAGAGAAAATGCTCCCGCAACTGGATTTAATATAAGCAAACCAATTTGTTTCCAATCCTTCTTGAAAAAATCGATTGCTTTTTTAGCAACCTTTACAATGCTTCCAACCGTACTATCAACAAAAGATTTGAATTTCTTATTATTTTTATAAAGCAGTGCGAAACCAGCTACTAATGCCGTAACTGCAATAATAATTTCTGGTATGCCAGAAGCCCAAAGAGCCGAATCGAATGCATATTGTGCCACTGTTGCAAGCATAGTCGACTCTCTTAATTTCTTAAAGCCATCAGCTACCTTAGTAACAATCAACGAATCCTTCATAACAGTTGTCAAGTTAGACCAAGAAACAGCTATTTTAGAAACAACCATCATTCCTTTAACTGCTGCAACAACTCCAAAAATTGATCCTGCCAATACTTTGAACGTTGTTTTGTGTTTTGTAGCAAGTTCACCAGCCTTCATTAACATCGGAACAAGTAGTTTCATCATCATTCCGCCTGTAGAAAGCGCAGCTCCTCCTACCGCTTTTATTCCTTTAGCAAGCTTTATAATATCATCAGAGTGTTTAGCGACATAGTTACCAAATCGTTCAACTGCATTAGTTGCGTTAACCATTGCTTTGTTTGCGAAGTCGTCAAAGTCTTTGCTCTTAAACGACTTACCAAATGCTGACGTAATGGTATTGAACGTCTTGCTTAATTGCTGGCCTAAATTGTCAAACAGCTTAACCGTTCTATCATCAGCAACCCAATCAGACACAGATTTAAACAACGGGTTTTTCGTTTCCA